>CAYTWO010000043.1:0-7204 GCA_964442125.1 uncultured Gemmatimonadota bacterium | reverse complement strand
ACAAATCAGGTATAAGATACATTCACTGTAAAGGGAATGGCAATGAATTAGGGAAGGGAGTTCAGACAAGCGAGAGTGTCGATCAGGGAAAAGAAGCCCAAATTGTCTCCATCGAGAGTCAATTGAGTCCATTTATAAGTTTTTCAATTGACTCAACATGTTGGACTTCTTCTTCCCTGAGTAGCCTGAATATTTCGACGGTCTCCTTATCGACCAATTGGTTGAGATAATCTTTATAAAGGTTGAGGGTGCTTTTTTCAAACTCTAAAACGTTCTTCAAGACATGGACGACGACTTCCTTAGTATACAGTCTTTCCATTTTTCCTCACGGCTTCCTTTAACTTCCGCAAAACTTCGAGGTGCTCCAGAGAGCCGTTAATCAGGTATTCCAAGACCTTGTTGCAGTCCTCCTTCTCTTCTTCTTTCAGTACACTACCGTTCACAACTTCCCGGTACTCGGTGTAAAATACCGCTGCATAACTCTCACCTGAGTAATAAAGACAGTGATCTATCATCGAGAACAGCTTTTCCTTATCGACCATATCATCTCCCGGGGAGACATAACTCCAGTGGAGCCTTATTTGCACCCTTGAAGGTTTCTCGTCACAAAAGCGTATTTTATCAACTCTTCATGTCTCTCAAATACTTCTTCGAGCGTTGGGGCATCACTCACGATAACATCATGTCGTCCAATCTTCATCTCTATGGTAAATGTTGTTTTACCATCATAACGTACCTTTTTCTTCAGGGAAATCGGGTAATAATGAGATCCGGAACGAAACGCCAAACGATCAAATATCAGGGTTGTCTTTTTCTTTTGCATTCGAGACCCTATACCGGCAGTGTCCACCTCTATTCACAGGAATATCGGAGGAGGACCTCCCCCCCCAATATTCCTGTAGCTCCAAGAGTAATCAGCGAATCGCGTTTAACACCATATCGATGTAGATCCACATGCCTTCAAGGGCGTTCAGCCCTGTTTGAGGAGCCGTCTGCTCCATTAGTTTTCCCTCTTCCGTCTTCCCGTTCATCATAGGAACCCACCTGTTGACCAGCACAGTATCACCACCCATCTCCGGTCGCCCATGAGGAGGATCATCATCTCCATCTGCCATTGCCACAACGGGTTGCAGCATTAGAAAGAAAATAACCCCTGCAACCAGGAACAGTTTTTTTATGGACTTCACTTCTCCACCTCCTTCTAACTCTCTACAGTCGCTTCTCTACTAAGAGGACTTAAGACGATGTTTTGGGAGGTGGTACCACGTTTCCCGGATGGCTTTAGGGCAAGAGGTATGCCACTAGAAAAATGCTCCTTGCCAGCAACGTAACTGATCTAATAACGTTAATATACGTCTGCATATAAATGTCGGCGCTTTTCGATGACCAACCAGCAAATTGGATATTTTACAACTTGACGGGAAGGAAAGTTGGAATTATTCCAACATTTGAGAAAGGTAGGACTGCAGGGTTTTATAGGTTATTCCTAGGATTTCACACGTCTTCTTCTTGTTTTTTCCATACCTCTGAAAGACCTTCCAGACGTATTCAAGTTGAACATCTCGTAGACTTTTTACCTCCCTGTCCGTATAGTCTATTGCACTTCCAGCTCGCTCTAAGAGCTCAGGTGGAAAATCTTCCACCTCCAGTACTCCACCACTACTGAGGAGAGCCATTCTTTCAATGACATTCATCAGCTGCCTGACATTACCCGGCCAGGCATACTCGCACATTATATTCAAGACCTCCCTGCCGAGCTTTGGGATGTCTCTGTCGTTCTCTTCACTCCACTTTCTGAGAAAGAACTCAACCAGAAGGGGTATATCCTCCACACGCTCTCTGAGTGGAGGCACAAAGACCGGGAGCGTGTTCAATCGGTAATACAGATCCTCCCTAAACGAGCCCTTCTGAATTGCGTTTTCAAGGTCTTTGTTGGTCGCTGATAAGATTTTGACATCGACGGAGATGTTTCGTTTCCCACCCAGTCGCTGGAACAATTTTTCCTGGAGAACCCTAAGCAACTTCGCCTGAATGTCTGTCTTCATATCGCCGATCTCGTCCAGAAACAGGGTCCCGCCATCGGCCTGCTCGAATTTACCCACACGTCTATCCACGCCCGTTGCCGTTCCTTTCTCGATCCCGAAAATCTCGCTCTCGAGTAGCGCATCCGGAATTGCGGCGCAGTTAACTACTATGAAGGGATTGTCTCTTCGTTTGCTCAGGTAATGGATGGCCCTCGCTACCAGTTCCTTACCAGTTCCATTTTCACCCCGTATCATCACACTCGCATCCGTCTGGGCAACCTTTTCTATTACCTGATAGAGAATCTGCATCTTCTCATGGCGACCCACCATGCCGTGAAACTCACTTTTGACTCTCACCTGCCGTCTGAGATCTCTCGCCTCTCCCTCCAACCGTCGATTGGCCACCTCCAGCTCCCGGTACAAACGGGCGTTCTGAATGGCCAGGGCCGCCATATCTCCAAGCGACATCAGAAAATCCACATCGTCTTGATGAAAGAGGTGGCTTGTCCGGCGGTCATCGACATAGATTGTCCCGATTATTTCACCCTTCAAACGTAATGGCAAACATATGATCGACAGGATCGAATATCTCGAGATACTGATTGAATCCCGGCATAGATTATCCTCCCTGCAATCGGGAATAAAAATAGGTTCTCCCCTTCTCTGAACATCATGAAGGATCGTCGAGCTGAATAACATGGCGTCCTTTATCGTCTCCTGCTCCACATTCCGCGCGACTTCCATCATGAGTTCCCCCGTCACAAAATCCTTAACGAATATTACACCCCGCTCTGCATTCATCGTCTGAATGATGAGATCCATCAACTGATTGAGGATCACATCGATCTCGAGACTCGAGTTGATAATTCTCCCCGCCTCACATAACGTGAAAAGTTCCCTCCCGCCGATTTCCCGGACACCGCCCGAGACTCTCTCTTGTAAGGATCGGACCTCCCTTAATTTCCCGCTTACGCCCATTTCCTCGAACAGGCTCTCGGCTTCCGAGAGATGATCGTCGAATTCCGAGGCTTCTTTTCCCCTTCGCTTCCAGACTCCCCTCCTGAAAAGGTGTTTCGCACAAGCCAGCAGGACCTTGGCCCTGAGTGGTTTAAACGGGGCGTCGCTGAGACTCTCAAGTGACTTTTGGTAGTGCTCCGAGGCTCTACCTTCCTCTCCTTTTTCTTCCAGGATCTTGGCAACAATCAGATGACTCTCAATAATCAGTCTTTGGTTCTCTATCAATTGGGCCGCATTGAGGGCTTTGAGCCCCTCTTTGAGTGCTTCTTCAGCCCTCCCCTGACCGAGAAGGGACCTACTGAAATCTTTTCTCGATCTTATCGCCTCTTCTCGCAGCCCCAGTTTGTCATAGCCCCGTATACTTTCCGCTAACTTTTCCCCGGCACGATCACAGGACCCCATTCTTATGTCAATCAACCCTTCTAAATACTTGTTATATTGACGATTATAAGAATCCTCCGATTTCTCCAGGAGTTCACCTTGAAGGTCCAGAATTTTTCGGGCTTCATCCCATTGTTCCAGTTCTATCAATATCTCCACAAGATAACCATAGACCTTCCCGGCACCATCCGTGTCCCCGACATTTAACCGAACACCTATACTCCGCTCGAAAAGTTTTCGAGAGCGATTCAATTTTCCCATCACCCCATAGGCCAGCCCGAGATTCGACAGACTGAAGGCAACACCGATGTCATTGCGAAGGAACTCCTTTAGAAACATGCTCTTTTCCTGATACAACACCGCCTGTTCGAGCTCTCCCCTTTCCCGATGGAGCTCACCGATATAGTTGTAAATCAGGCTCATTCCGAAGTGGTCTCTCAAGTCCCGATAAATATCCAGGGCTTTAAGGTAGCTGTGTTCCGCCCTCTGGTAATATCCCCGCCTCTTCATCCCCCGCCCCTGGATGCTCCTTGCGTTCGCAACAACCTCCCGATTACCCCATTCAGCTCCTTCCTTCAATCCCTTATTCACCCACCAATTGGCTTTCTGCCACTCGCTAATCGATTGATAAAGAACTGCTATATCGTTGTAAAGGTGAAGGAGATTCAGAATGTCTTCATTCTGCCTGGAAACGGACAGGCTCTTCTTGTAGAACCGGTGGGCTGATTTGTAGTTACCCCGTTGAAAATGTATCCATCCAATCTCTCTCTGAACTTTTCCCGTCAAGGAGGTATCATTCCCCCATCCCAGACTTTCCCCTGTCTTCATCAACAGTTCATATGCCTCATCTAACGCGTTAACCTTGATCAATGTCCTTGCAAGCTGAACCTGGACTTCTAACTTTTGCCTTGCGAATTTTTCCTCACCCCCTGCAATGGCTATTGCTTTTCGATATTCTTTTTCCGCCGCAGGGAAAGACTTCAACTCGAAGAAAACGTTTCCCGTTTCCTTCGTTACCCAGAATTCTTCCACTTTATCACCAGATATCCATTCTCCCAATTCCTCCAGGTGTTTGAGTGCTTCAAACAGCTCCCCCCCCTCTTTGTATTTCTCCACGGCAGCCTTGAGATAGGGGATACCCTTATCATGCTCATCTATACCGAAATAGTGTCTGGCGATACCGATCGGATCGTCCCTGCTATCCCTGCTTCCGACGATCTTTAAGGCCCTTCGATGGAGTGTTTTCCTGACCCCGCTGTCCAGTTTACCGTAAAAATGATCTCTCAAGACTCGCCCATTGAATCGTGACCGGTTCTTCCCCAGGTCGATGATGTAATCTCCCTTTTTCAACAAATACCCTGTCGTCTCCTGACGGCTCTGATCCCAATCACCAAGGAGCTCGGCAAGTTCCGTCAGGTCAAACTCCTCACCAAGGATAGAGGCATAACTCAGGATTTCCTCCTCACCTTCTCTGAGAAATGCTGTCCTCATCAAGAGCTGTAAATCAACTTTTTCAGGCAGCCTTACATCTTTCATAGCCTTGATATCGACATACCACGTTCCCTTCAAAAAACGCAAGATCCCGTCGGTGGACAGGATAATAAGGAACTGCTCGATCAAGCCCGGATTTCCCCCGGTTATTTTTTTCAGTTCATCAATGAGATCATCGAGACCCTGGTCGATCTCGCCCAGGCAACCACGGACTAATTCCGCGACTTCCTTCCGTGATAGAGTATTTAACTCCAGCGAGTTGTCGGAACCAATGGCTGTATCCAGCCCTGTCAGAAACGATTTCAATCCCTCACAAGACATGCGGCTGTTTTTATCTGCAGCTTTCATATCCTCTCTCAGCGCCATAAAACATACTGGAGAACTCTTTGAAAGGCCCAGGAGTAAGAGTTTTAACGCTATCAGGGAGGAGACATCCACATCCTCGACATTGTCAATGAAGAAGGCCATCCGTTTACCCTCCATCTTTTTGACCAGACCATCAATCACCAGATTGACCTCTTCATAGTCGAGCTGTTCTATACTATCATCGCCCTCTTTCCCACAATACCTTTCAGGGTCAATTCTCTTTACGACCCGCTTGAATGCCGAGAAGGGTTCTTTCTGATTAGTCCCACCCATCCAGCAAGTTGTAACTCCCCTAAGCTGCAGCTTAGATTTCAGTCGCTTCATCAGGGACGATTTCCCCATTCCTTCCGCTCCGACGATGAACCGGATTCTCATTCCCTCATTCTTCAGTGTCTCATCTTCCCACGAGGCAATCTCCTTGCGAACCTTATCACTTCTGATGAAATGTGGTGAGATGAAAATTGCCCTTCCACAGTCTGAATCGCTCAATTCATTCTTCTCTTCCAATCGACTGATGATCGTCTCCACGCGTGCAGGCCTGTCCGATGGTCTGACCGCAACCATGGAATCGATTAGTTTCGTCAGATAATCTGGTATATCATCTCTCACACCGCCGATCGGTGGTATTTCGCCGGATATAATCTTCTTTACGACATCAATTTTCCTCCCTGAATAAGGGAGCTTCCCCGTCAATGCTTCATGAAGGGAAACTCCAAGGGCATAGATGTCTGACCGATGATCGACATCTTCTCCAAGCACTATCTCCGGTGCGAGGTAGTTGACTGTTCCACTGAACCGCCTCCTTTCCCCCCGATAGAACGACCTTGATAGTCCCAAATCGAGTATCTTTACGGCAGGGAACGAATCCTCTCCCGAACCTTCATCTACCTTTATGTTTTGTGGCTTCAAGTCACCGTGCAGCATTCTTCGGTGGTGGAGGCACCTCAAGGCGAGACAGATCGAAATGATGATGGCTGGCAGCTTTTTCAAAGTTTTGTCTCGACGAACAGATGCAATCAAGTCCTGGCTGGCAACGAACTCCATCGTGAAGTAAGGTTGTCCGCCGCTTGCTATCCCAAATTCAAAAGTCCTTGGAAAAAACGGGTGATTAATACTCCGCATGAGGAGAAATTCGCCCTCAAAATCCCGCCTTTGATCTTCCTCCCGATCAAGGAGAACCTTCAGTGCCAATATCTCCCCTGTAATTATATCCCGAACCTTATAGACCGCTGTATTTCCTCCAGTATCAAGCTTTTTCAGGATTTTGTACCGATTGTCTACCAGCTCGGATTCCATTCATTCTCCAGAGGCTAACTGTTGGTCTTAGTGGGCGTCGGTTCTTGAGATACGCCACCGTAAATACGGGCAAGCCCACTAAGATTACCATAGCCTCTAGAATGTGTCAAGCGTAGTCAGGACTGGAGATTCCCCAATTTCCCTGATTGATTCACACTGAAACATGCCCACGAGTGAGTGTAGAGCCTTTCAGGGGCACCCTATCAAGGAAGTCATTCCGGCTTGTCCGGAATCTACGGTGGGATGGATCCCTCACTGGGACGGGCATCCTCGGTGATGAAATCAACATGTGGGATGCCCTTGGGTGTAAAGGCCCTCAATCTTGTCAACGATATCCCTTCTTGGGCCTGGACCTTTACACACACCCTGCTCGGGACCACATCCCACCGTAACTACCGATCCAGTTCAATCCCCATGAACTCAAGGGCATGTTTCAGTGCTACCTGCATTTTCACATATTGCTTTTTTCAACTATCACTTAATTAAAGACTTAAGATGCTTACACTGGAAATAATGGGGAAACTCCTGTAGTCAGGATCATAAGTAGATGCGCATACAGAGGGTCAGAACAAATCAGGCCAAGGCGCGACGAAGGCGAGGAGTGAGGCGTACTTTTGCGTACGCCGCAA
>CAYTWO010000042.1:5470-18479 GCA_964442125.1 uncultured Gemmatimonadota bacterium | reverse complement strand
GACCTCCCTCTCCGTCATTCCCGCAAGCTGAGCGAAGCGAAACGCGTCGGGAATCTGCCCGTGGTTCACCATGGGTCGCTTAAATCTATCCGTGGTTCACCGCAGATTCCGGACAAGCCGGAATGACGGGGTAGCCGGAATGACGTGGGGCCGGACAAGCCGGAATGACAAGAGGAAGTGAGCAGTAGGGTCTACGAGAAATCGATCTCTTCGAATCGGAGGGTTGATTCCCCTATATCGATCTCGTCGCCCGATCGAAGTTTCTTCTTTTCCTTCTCCAACTTTACCCTGTTCACAAAAGTCCCATGTGTGCTCCCAGAGTCCTCGATCAGGAAATTACCCTCCTTGAAGGCGATCTTCCCGTGTTCCTTGGAAGCGGCAGGATCACGGAGGTCGATATCACAACCTGTTCCGCGTCCAATATTGACTGTTTTCTCCTCGAGCGGGAAAATATCCCCCTTTCTCGGACCTGACAGGACCAGGAGACGATGACGATAAGACTCTTTCCATTCTTCAGACTGAGGCCGACCCTTGTGGAGATAAACAGTACGGATCGGGAACGGGATAACCACACCGAACCTCTTCAAAGCATAGAAAATCTCCTTACGAACATCGCTCTTTATCTGCCGGAAGTTCTCGTAATCGTCGATCGTGAAAACGAGCCCGTAGGTTATGGAAGAGTCATCAAAATTCCTGAGCAGCACCCGTGGGGCTGGTTTGCTTAGAACACCGTGGACCTTGCCTGCTGCCTCGAGCAGGGCTTCTTCTGCTATCGAGGGGAGGGTCGAGTACGGAAGTGAAACTTCGATAACAGGCAAGTGAAGGCGTGTCGGGTAGATGAAATTCCTGAGCTCACGCTCGGCCACGATCCGGTTTGGAAAGATCACATAGTCATTCTGACGTGTCAGGATCTTCGTGGTCCGCCAGGTGATTTCGACAACTTTGCCTTCCTGCCCCGAGATAGACACCCAGTCGTCTTTGCGGAGGGGCTTCTCCACACTCAGAGTGACACCTGCGATCAGGTTCGAGAGGACATCCTGCAGAGCCAGACCGACAACGAGTGAAAATACGCCCGACGCCAGGACCAGCGGAGAGAGAGAAAAACCTGGCACGGTGATTTTAAGCGCTACAAGGAGAATCGTGAGATATGTCGCGGTCAGAATGACATTTCTCAGCAGTGGTGGGAGGTGAATATCGCGCTCACGGCTGAAGAAGACCGTAAAGACAAAAAAGACCACGATATGGACTATTCCGCCCAGCGTCGAAGCTGCCAGGAGGGCTATCGCGTACCTTTCCAGCGATGTCAACCCCGTAATCCTGAAGAAAAGCCAGACCGAAGCTGAAAACATCACTATCAGGAAGGGTTTCTTGATCCAGACAGCAAACCAGTTCTGCCTGCTGAGCACCCTGGCCAGGAGGACCATGACGGCGTAAGCAACACCTGAAATGGCAAACGCTTTCAGTAAATCCAGAAAAGAGATGATTTCCATCGATCAATCCTTTTTCGGTTCAGTCAGCATTAAACTTCAAGCTCTAGGTCAAAGTTTCTTCAGCCTTTTTCGGGCATCGTCCGCCTTGTCTGAGTGCGGCATTGCTTTCAGAAACGCCTGGTAATCCCTGCGTGCACGGGCCTTGTCCTTAAGTTTCCTTCTGGAAATCTCTCCGGCCTCGAAATAGGGCAGGTAGACCGAGCGGGGAAAGTCCCGCCCCATCTCCTCGAGTGCATCGACAGCCTTCGAATAGTTCTCCCTGCCACCCATATCCTGATACACCTCCGCCATCCGCCAGAGAACTTCCTCACGTAACGCGCTTTCAGGACATTTGCGGTTAAAGTCCCGGCACATCTGGATAATTCTTTTTCGGTGGCTATCCCTGTTCGCCCGGGATGGTCTGATGTCATCCTGAAGGATGGTCACTTCACGGAACATCGCCTCTTCGGCCCTGGAAAAGGAGGGATATTTCTCGCGCAAAGTCCTGAGATAACGAAGCGCCTGGTTCGATTCCTTTTCATCCGCCTTGATCGTTCCCGCCTTGTACAAAGCCTCCGCAATCCGATCAACACCGACTTCTTCCACGTTATCTCCGTATGCCTCCGCAAAAAAGCCGAAAGCGATACCGGCATAATGAGTGCTCCCCCGTTCTTCGTGTATCTTGGCAATGAGCCACTGGGCATCGGCCGCTTCCTCAAGATTGTTTGATTCACCGGCTATAGTACGTATACCTCTCAATACAGTCAGAGCGTCATTGTATTTCTTCTCCGCCAGGAAGGCCTCGGCTGAAGCGAAGGCATCCTTTGACTCGCCCTTGTTCGGGATATTTACAGTTGCCAATGGTCCGGAGATCTGCCCAACAGGGGATTCCGGACCACTCTCCCGGATCGAGTTCACGACGTAAAGCACCAGTGAAATAGTCCCCAGCATGATGATGGCCAGTAGCCCAACGACCCTCAAGCGCCCCGCCCAGGGCAGCCTGGAAATACGCTGTGAAAATGCTGTTTTTGCCTTCTTCCGGATTTGAACCACAGATTCCGCCATTTTACCCAGGGCTTCACGGTAGACCAGTCCCTTTTGTGTCAACCTGTTCAACTCAGAGATCACTTCTGTAAAAGAAGGATATCGGTCATCCGGATCTTCCTGAAGGCATTTAAGGACGATCTGATTGAGAAGGGGTGGCGTGTCATCCCGGAGTTCCTGGAGCCTCCTGAACCGTCCGACCGGAATACGGCCTGTCACCATTTCATATAGGAGGACGCCGTATGAGAAGATGTCGGTCCTGATATCTATGTTCCGCGAATCACGTCGCTGCTCGGGCGACATGTAGTCCGCGGTCCCGATTGCCACCTGTTCCCGGGTGAGCATGCGATCCGAGAGTTGTTCCTCGGCAAGCTTGGCGATGCCGAAGTCGGTGATCTTGAGCGTGTTGCTTTCACTCGAGATCAGGATGTTCGACGGCTTGATATCACGGTGTACGACTCCTTTCGAATGGGCATACTCCAGCCCCCTGGCAACCTGAGCCGCAATGTTCACTATTTGATAGATCGGGAGCCTTTTGTCGACTATCAGTTGGTCGAGACTGCCTCCATCGATATGTTCCATCACGATGAAGTAGCTCCCCTCGTCTATTCCGCGATCGAAGATCTGAATTATGTTAGGATGGCTCAGGTTTGCAATGATGGAGGATTCGCGCTCGAATCGATCGACCAGTTCATCCTCTTTCGCCAGCTGAAGCGGGAGGACTTTTATAGCGACTGAACGGTTGAGAGAGGGCTGGATACCCTTGTATACCGTTGACATCCCGCCAGAACCAAGGACTTCAACGATATCGTAATGTCCGATATGTTTGGGAAGGTCTTCACTCATTTTTCAATGGTTCCCCTGGAATACGGCAGGGACTATGGGAGATTCATGCCGACATAGGTAAAAAATATAATAAAGCAGATAATCACCTGTTGTCAATAAAGATTCCGCATCGCCGGCAGGAATGAGTTCGTTGACAGTGTCCTGACCGGACAGTAAATTTCGAGATGTTGGTAACCCGCATGTCATACCATCGTTTGTGTGCGAGCGGCTGACCGCTGAAAGCAGTGATGTGGAATGAGGGCTCATTCACACCTATTCTAACCTAATTTGAGCGATTCTGTCGGGAAGAAATGTGCGTATATCTTGATGCGATAAGCTTTGAAAAAAACGCAGGCATACCTACAAGGTCTGTCGAGGCTTTTTGAAAAGCCTTAGCGCGCAAGAGATGCGTGCAGTTCGAGTGAGAGAATCGCTCAACTTAGGTCTAATTCAACCAGAAAGGAGTAGTCATGAAAAAGCTTGTCGTGATCATCGGGCTGTTTATCCTCAGTTCCGGCCTGTACCAGGCGGTAGTGGCTCAGGATACACGTATAGGTGGTGGTATCTACAATACCTCTCTCGGGAATATCGCTTCAATCCGGCTGGAATTTCAGGAGAAATATCTGCTCGATTTTGGTTTGAGTTTCACCACTATTGACGCCAACAACTACACCGTCGCCTTCCGTGGTGCTGGTCGATTCTATGAGATCGACGACGTCCATATCCATGGTGGTCTCAGTCTGGGTCTAACTGACATAAACAACAACACGGCCTTCCAGTTCGGAGTCCTTATCGGGGCAGAGAGTTTTATCAGCGACGCCTTCTCGGTCACAGTGGATGTCTTCCCTATTCAGATTCAGGCCAATGGCGATTCCGAAGCTCTCTTCCTGAGAGGTGGATTCGGGCTAAACGTCTACTTCCAGTAAAGCAGGATAACGACAGATCTCCCTCAGAGAGCAAGGTTGGCATCTCGTGGTTACCCTCTTTGCGGGACATTCTTTCAGGATTCCCAGGCGACAGAGGGAGAAATCATACTTGACCGGATCGTCCGGGTCGAGCTTCAGCAGGGAGGAAGTCACTCCCAGCGCCGCCTTCCATGATGGATGGCGATACTTTGTCAAACCGATAGCGTAAGAAACGCGGCCGACATGGGTATCGAGCGGTATTATAATCTCCGACGGGTTTATCGAACGCCAGAGTCCGAGATCTATCCCATCACCACCTCTCACCATCCACCTGAGGAACAGATTCAGTCTCTTGCACGCGCTTCCCTTGCTCGGCAGCGGGAAAAAGAACCTGATCCCCGGCCCTGGAATCCCCTCAGAGGATAGATACGGTGTGTAGTCCAGGTTCAGGGCTCCCTTCGAGAAGTTCTCAAGGCGCGATTCCATATCGACTCCCCCATCGGTCGACCGGGAGATAAAAAAGTTCTCGATGGCCCCCCAACCTTCGATCATCTGCCGGATCGCGTAAACGAGTGCGGCGATATCCTGACCCGTGTGAAACCTGTGCCGTATCCCGGTAAACAACCCTGTATGCTTCGATGGGACAAACCGGGCAGTGAAGGCATAGGGTCTCCCATCCATCACGTCGAGAATCCGCTCGAGGGTCCCGTTGATCTGCTCTACCCTCCCGTAAGCCAGCGAGGAAGCGAGCAGACCCACTACCTCCTGATCCTCAGGCTTTCTGTATCGATGCAGGAACTTCAGGGGATCGGTCCGCAGATAGGTACTATCATAGGTCTGGTAGAGGCGATCGAGCTGTTCCTTCAATTTTGCGCTTTTGTCTTCCGGCATCCTATTAACCGACCTTTAAATGAGCCCCCATGTTATGTCATTCCCTCCCCCCCAACAGAAGTAGGGTAATCCAACTGGAACGAAGTATTAGCGGTGTGTCTCGCGTCGAGAATCCGGTCATTCGAACTCGATGATGTATGGCATCATTGCGAGAATTTCACCCGAGCCCATCATGTTTAACCATTGCAGGGAGGAAACCACCTTTCTTATGCGTGGAGGTATTTGAACGGTCGGTGGAGTCAGGACAAGATCGCCCTCGAGAAATCGCTCAAAAAGGTTCATTGGTTCCGGAACAACGATCAGTGAAACCTCCTGTTCTGGCGGTATCTCCGCCAGTTCTTTCGCTCTCTCCACGGCCTTCCAGATACCGCCCAGTTCGTCCACGAGACCCAATTCGAGGGCCTGCTCTCCCGTCCACACCTGCCCCCTTCCAATGCTGTCGACAAACTCGGTCGACATGTTTCTTCCCTCGTGAACCTTCCTGACGAAATCGTTCATATAAAATTCCCAAAGCTGCTTGTGAATCTTTTCCCGCTCCTCTTCGGTAAAGTCCCGCATTTCGGAAAAGATCTCGGCGTTCTTTCCCCTCGAGACGGTCTCCTTTGTCACACCGATCATATCATAGAATCCCTTTATGTTGAACTTGCCCATGTAAACACCGATCGAGCCGGTAATCGTACTCGGTTGCGCCACGATCGCGTCCACCGGCATCGATACATAGTATCCACCAGAAGCCGCAACGTCAGACATACTGACGACTATCGGCTTCTCCTTCATCGCCCTGGCTATCTCCCCCCAGATCAAGTCAGCGGCCACCCAGCTGCCTCCAGGGCTGTTGATCCGCAGGATAATAGCCTCGATCTCCTCGTCTTCAAGCGCCTCCCTGATTGCGCTGTTGACCGTTGACGACCCGGCGATCTTGCCGAAATCGGCGCTATCTCCACTCCCGCCGAGGTTCATAGTTCCCTCGGCAACGATAAGGGCGAACTTGACATCTTTAGAAATGCCCAGACTTGCAGGATCTACATCCCGGTAGACCTCCGCATCGACTCCATTGAACTCTTCCGCCTCTCCCTTCATTTTGTCCTCTAACTGGCTCAGATAGAGGAGGTCGTCCACCAGGCCTTCCTCGAGTGCCTGACGCGAATCGAACAGTCCCCTGTCGATGATCTCCCGCATCTTTTCTTCGCCGACCCCTCTTGCCCCGGACACATCAGAGACAAACCGGGAAAAGATACTGTCGAGGATAGAGTTAATGGTCAATCGCTGAGCCTCGCCCATCTCCTTGCTCACAAACATATCTACCGCCGTTTTGTATTCCCCTATCCGGATAAAATTCGGCCTGATACCGAGCATGTCGAAAGTACCCCGGACAAACAGCGCGTTCCCGACGATCCCGTCCACCATGAGGGCGGAGACAGGGGCCATAAAGATCTCATCAGCGGCCGTCGCCAGATAATACTCGATGTCCCTGCCGATTTCGATGTAAGATACCACCTTTTTCCCCGACTCCCTGAACTCTGTCAGCGCATCTCTGATCTCCTGGACCTTCCCGTAGCCCATTGTTATGATGCTGATACGCAGTAGCACGCCTTCTATCCTGTCATCATACCGGGCCTTTCGAATATTCTCGACGATATCCAAGATGGTGAGGGGCTCACCCTCGAAGAGTTGTGTCCAGAAGTCACGTGGTGCCTCCTCAGGGTAATCACCCCATAAGTTGAGAATCAAGTAGCTCCCCTCCTCTATCTCAGGGGCCCTTTCTCTGGTAAGGAAGTAGAATCCTCCAACGACCACCATCCCGATCAGCACGACCGTTAAAAGACAACTGGCAAAGAACTTCTTTATCATCTATTTTTCTCCTCTTTAGTTTTTAGATCCATGTTTCACGCGGATATAATCGCACTTCCTTTTTTCAGGCAGTTTGCATCGCCACCTAATATAACACATTGTACAACCGGTGAAATATAGAAAAAGACCGACGGCTTCCCGGAGTAAGGAAACCTCAAGGGGCAAAACAACTTGACAAATAAGAGCTTTCGTCCTATACTCACGGCAAAATCGTAGATCCAGGGTAAGGTGAATCAGATTATCTGAGGAAAGATACCGATGCGTATCGCGGTATTTCATGACGACTGTGGGGCAGCCGGGGGAGCGAATTATTACCGGCTCCATCTCTCTTCACTCTTGAAAGAGAGAGGGCATGAGATATTCCTATTTACATACCGTGGTGAGGAACGCGACGCGGAAGATCCCAATACAACCATCTTCGCGCCAGACAGTTCCGGGATCGCAGGTGGCGGTATTCCGAAGCTCCTGTCGCCAAGCCTCCCCGTTATCAGGGCTATCCGGAAGTGGCTCAAAGAGATAAAACCCAACATCCTGCACATACACACCAATTACGCCTTTAAGTCTTCGGTCCTCCTCGGTTGCAGGGGAATCGTCCCCGCGGTACAGACCGTGCACGATTTCCGGATGGTTTGCCCAAATCAGACAGGAGTCACCCCTTCCGGTCGCCTTTGCGGAGGGGGGGTCAGCCTGGCCTGCGTCCGGGATCGATGCGTTTCGCCGAAGCGCTACGCCCTGGAGCTTCTCACGCGCAGGATTCACCACTTTCTGTTTCGCCGCGCGGTTTACAGTGCGATCGCTCCAAGTCGGTCATTATGCCGTGCCTTCGATCGAGAAGGGCTCCCAGCCGTGCATATCCCCCACTTCTCTGACATCGAAGCATTCAGTTGTAAGCCGATTGAGAGAGATAACGATTTAATCCTCTTTGTCGGTTATCTCTATTTCAGTAAAGGCGTGGGGTTGCTCCTCAAGGCGTTCCATGAGGTTTTGAAGGCAGTTCCCACCGCGCGACTGGTAATAGCGGGCGATGGTCCAATGATGGGTGAACTCCGGGAATACCATCGAACTCTTGAACTGGGAGAGGAGGTCACTTTTCTCGGTGCTGTCCACGAGAGAGAGATGAACCGGTGGTACCAAAAATCGACCTTTGTCGTCCTCCCATCCATCATATACGAGAACAGTCCTCTGGCTATCTATGAAGCTATGGCGAGTGGTAGGGCCGTCGTGGGTACAAGGATCGGCGGTATTCCAGAGCTGGTGGAAGAGGGGAAGACAGGGCTTCTCTTCGAGCTTAATAATTCCTCTGAACTTGCTGCCAAGATCACCACCCTGCTCAAAGACAAAGCTCTGGCTGATCAGATGGGAAAAGCCGGACGGGAGCGTGCGGAAACAGAGTTCACCATAGAGAGGCACCTCGATGGGGTGCTCACCACCTTTGCGAAGGCCATAGGGGGTATGCCTCGAAAGTCACATTGACCTGCATTTCTAAATTGGCTTGACAAAGTTTTTCCCGGAAAGTTGACAATTTTCTCCAGATATGGTATTCTCTCCGGATGAAAGAGATTTGTTGAATCGAACACAAGACCCTTCCCAAACCGAGCGATGGAGGCAGCAATGAGGTCCCTTATGCGATACCCTTTAACACTCTGTGTCATATCCCTTTTCTCCTTACTATTCCTTCCGGTCGAAAACGCGTCGGCGGCTGAGATCCGCAGCGATCTCGAGGCATATCTTGAGACACTGTCCGATGACGCGAGGGTGCCGGTTATAATCTACTTGGAAGAACAGGCAGACATCGCCTCTCTGGACCTGGAACTCAAGCGGGAAAAGGCGACGAGGCAGGTCAGACACGAGAGGGTCGTCCGATCCTTGAAGGAAGTGGCTTCGAGGACACAGCCTGAGTTGGTCAAATATCTCAAGGAGGCAGAGCGCGCTGGACGTATCACGGGGTTCACCCCGTACTGGATCACCAACATTATAGTTGCCGAGGCTACCAAGGCAGAGATCAACCGGCTTCTAAGTCGAGACGAAATCGGCTTCATAGAACCTAATTTTAAATTTGAACCGATCGATCCCGTATCGTCTGGTACCGGTGATCCAAAGGTCAGAGGGATCGGCGTCACGCCGGGCCTGAAGGCCATCAACGCCGACCGTGTCTGGAAGGAACTCGGGATCACGGGAGCCGGAAGGCTCGTAGCGAACCTCGACACAGGTGTTGACGGGAACCACCCGGCACTCTCATCCCGCTGGAGAGGGACACTGCCAGGGGTACACTGGTCCGAGGCATGGCTCGATAACGTCTATGGAGGTTCTCAGTTCCCAGTTGATTTTTACAGTCACGGCACACACGTGATGGGAACCATAACCGGGCTTGGCGAGGCCACCGGTGACACGATCGGCGTCGCGTTCGGCGCCTACTGGATCGCCTGCAACGCGATCGACCAGGGGACCGGGAACGAGTTCGACAACGACGTTATAGAGGCTTTTCAGTGGTTTGCCGACCCGGATAAAGACCCCGGGACCGTCGACGATGTCCCGGATGTCGTTCAGAACTCGTGGAGGATCAATGAATTTTTTGGGGGATATTCAGATTGCGACGGCAGGTGGAACGAAGTGATCGATAACTGTGAGGCTGCGGGAGTGGTCGTCACTTTTTCCGCGGGGAACGAGGGACCCGGTTCTGAGACTATCGGATCTCCCCCTGACAGGGCTGAAACTCCCCTGAACTGTTACGCCATAGGGGCTGTCGATGCCACAAACTACAGTTATCCTTACCCGATCGCCGGTTTTTCGAGCCGCGGACCTTCGGGATGTGAAACCAACTTCCCTGTCAAACCTGAGGTTGCCGCCCCTGGTGTCGATGTCTATTCATCGGTCCCTGGTGGAGGCTATCAAGGAGGCTGGAGCGGGACATCGATGGCCGGGCCGCACGTCGCCGGTGTGGTCGGTTTGATGCGGGAAGCCAATCCGGACCTGACCGTGGATGAGATCAAATTCATCCTCATGGAGACAGCACACGATTTTGGCGATCCGGGCGACGACAATACCTACGGTATGGGCTTTATCGACGCCTATGAGGCGGTATTCATGGTCATGGGAGGGATAGGCTACCTCGTCGGAACAGTGACCGACGCGAACACGGGCGATCCGATACCAGCAGACCTGGAGATCGTTGGATCTACCAGACAGACGACGGCTGATCCGGTCACCGGATTTTACTCCTTTGTGCTTCAGGGTGACTCGACATACACCGTTCATGTGAGCTATTTTGGCTACGATTCGATGGAGCAGGCCATATACGTCGCCCCGGATGACACGACGACACTCGACTTCCAGATGGTCGCCTCGCCGTCCGGTAATCTGGCCGGCCTGGTCATGGACGTCAACCATGGCCTTCCCATCGAGGATGCAACGGTAGAGATCATCGACACACCGATTCAACCATCAGGCAGCAGTTCCCGTGGCGTCTACTACTTCCCAGCCGTCCCCGGTGGTGCTCTCTACACCGTACAGGCGACCGCGCCGGGATATGGTTCGAACAGCGAGCGGAAATTGATAGGTGCTGATGAGCTCAACCTGCTTGCCCTGCCCCTCGAATCAGGTTTTTCCGACAACATGGAAGAGGGTATAAATGGGTGGACCCACTACATAGTTACACCCACTTACGTGGACGAGTGGCATCAGAGTACTCAGAGGAACCACACCTCGGGCGGAACGACTTCGTGGAAGTGCGGGTCAACAGGAGGCGGGAACTACTCCGACTATCTCGACGCCGGTCTCGAGACACCGACGATAGATCTCCAGGACAATTCAAAGCTCCTCTTCTGGCACTGGATGGATGCTGAGATCTCAAGTGGGACCGAGGCGTGGGACGGAGCGATCGTCGAGATTTCCATCAATGGCGGCCCGTTCGACCAGATCACACCTGTCGGTGGTTATCCCTACACCATAGTCAGCAATCCTGCCAGTCCATTCTCCGGAGGCACACCATGTTTCTCCGGTAGTCATGACTGGAAGCAGGAAGAATTCGACCTTGCAGGTTACTCGGGTGACGCCGTGATCCGCTTCCGGTTCGGAACCGACGGTTCTGTCACCGAGGAGGGCTGGTATATCGATGACGTTATCATAGCGCCCGACGCACAGACACAAGCCGTCTCGATCATGTTTCTCCCCGATGATGAAAATATCGTGATCGGACCGTCTGGCGGGAGCTTCGGCTACAGCATGGCGCTCGTCAACAATACCAGGGACGAGCAGATCTTTGACTGGTGGATAGATGTCAGC
The DNA here is from genome assembly GCA_964442125.1 of uncultured Gemmatimonadota bacterium. Classification (GTDB taxonomy): domain Bacteria; phylum Gemmatimonadota; class CAZMKB01; order CAZMKB01; family CAZNLH01; genus CAYTWO01. The sequence continues at coordinate 7,213 of CAYTWO010000042.1, read as the reverse complement.
CGACCGGGTGGATTCGTTTACGGTCCACTGGAGAGTTACACTGACACTCTCTCGGCCGGGGAGACGGTACTTACGACCGGACTCGTGCAGAATGTTCCAGACTGGGTACCCGAGAACAGGTACAACTACAACGGAAAAGTTGGGATACTACCCGGTATCGTAGAGGCGATATCGAGCTTCCAGTTCGTAAAGAGCGGGGTAAGCCCGGCCGGTAACCGTAAAATAGAGGACTGGGACCTCAAAAGAAACAGTGAGTAAGACCGGTAAACCAAGAGCAATCTGAACTTGGCGTATCGATAAAAGCTCCCGCTCCCCAAAGACAATGGGAGCGGGGGCTTTTTCTTGCGCCCACAAGGCAAATCCACTATATATTTCTACCTAATTTGAGCGATTATGTCGGCTGAGAGAATCGCTCAACTTAGGTTCTATATAAACCAACGAGTTACCTTATACATCGCGATAAGACCTTATCAGTCATAGAGATCCCCTCACTACAGATAAGGAGTGTAGATACGATGCAGCTACCATTCCAGATCGTGGGTATCGACCATATCGAGTTCATCGTCGGGAACGCAAAACAGGCCGCTCATTATTTCCAGACGCTTTTCGGTTTCGAACAGGTGGCATACAGCGGCCTTGAGACGGGTAACCGTGATTCCGTTCATTACCTCCTGCAGCAGAACAATATACGTTTTGTCTTCAGCACACCCCTGGTCCCTGATTCGCCCTTTAACGACCACCTCAGTCTACATGGGGACGGCGTAAGGGACATCGCTTTACGCGTGAACGATGCCAGGGCGGCGTGGGAGCACACGACTGGTCAGGGAGCTATCTCCCTTCGGGAACCGGAGACAACTTCCGATGATCACGGTGAAGTGGTCCTTTCGACGATCCGGTCTTTTGGTGATACTGTCCACACCTTCGTGGAGAGAACTGACTACCGCGGTCTCTTTCTTCCCGGTTATGTAAGATCAAGGTCCCTCATAAGGACCAGACCGGTAGGACTGAATACCATCGATCATATCGTCGCCAGTCATCCGGAAGGGGAAATGGAAGATGCCGCTCAATGGTACCAGAAGGTTTTTAACTTCCACCGGTACTGGACAGTCGATGACAAGGACATTTCAACGGAATACTCATCACTCAGATCAGTCGTCGTTGCCGACCAGGACGAGCACATTAAAATGCCTATGAACGAGCCGGCTCCAGGGATGAGGAGATCTCAGGTTCAGGAATATCTTGATTTTTATGGTGGTCCTGGTGTTCATCATATTGCAATGACGTCTAAGGATATTATCACTACTGTGAGGCAACTCATCGCCAGTGGCGTCGGTTTTTTGCCCATACCGAGGAGCTATTACGAGACTCTCCATGATCGTGTCGGGAATATCGATGAAGATATCAAGGAACTAGCCGAACTGGGGATCCTCGTCGATCGCGATGATGACGGATATCTCCTGCAACTCCTTACCAAACCCGTCGAGGTTCGCCCCACACTCTTTTTCGAGGTGATGCAGCGTAAGGGCTCAAAGAGTTTCGGCAAGGGAAATTACAAGGCACTCTTTGAATCTCTCGCGCTTGAGCAGGCACAACGCGGCAATCTTTGAAGATAAAGACCTTTCCACGTAAGCGACCAGACCGGCATTTTCATTAGATTCCGGACAAGCCGGAATGACTTCCTTATGTGTCATTACCGCAAGCAGATCTCTGATCTGTTCCTCCTTTTCTTTGTCATTCCCGTAA
>CAYTWO010000042.1:0-5370 GCA_964442125.1 uncultured Gemmatimonadota bacterium | reverse complement strand
CATTACCGCAAGCAGATCTCTGATCTGTTCCTCCTTTTCTTTGTCATTCCCGTAAGCGTAACGAAGTGCAGCGCATCGGGAATCTGGTTGTGATGTGAGATAACTCATGCAAACCGATTCCGGACAAGCCGGAATGACGGGGGAGCCGGTTAAATAGGGACAGTGGGGAGACTCCTGATAAAGGTAACGACTTGATATCTTTTTGCCTCTTATTTAATTTAATCACAGGTCAGCTTCCACCGGGAAGATTTATTATAACCCTGAATCTTGAAATATAGGCGGCTTTACGAACCTGAAATCTCCACTCTCCTCAGAACCAGATGAAAACAGAAATTCACCCGGATAGGGATAACCTTGCGTCTTTAAAGGCTGATTCCCACATTCTCTTCGACCGGATCTCCTCACGATACGATCTCCTCAACCGCCTGTTGTCGCTTGGCAGGGATATCTACTGGAGAAAAGAGGTTTCCCTTATTATCCGGGAGGCTCCCCACGAAAACGTATTGGATCTCGCGTGCGGCACCTGTGATCTGATCATCGAGGCCCTTGCGAACAACCCTGATATCCATCAGGTCACGGGCATCGATATGGCGGAGAGAATGCTGGCGATAGGCAAAAAAAAGTTGAACAAGCGAAACCTGGATACTAAGATAAGTCTGGTCAGGGGAGACGGCATGAAGATGCCGGTAGCAAGCAACTCGATCGATTTTGCGATGATCGCCTTCGGGATACGGAATATGTATGATCCGGTCAAATCCCTCTCTGAGTTGTTCCGGGTCCTGAAATCGGGGGGAAGATTGGTGGTACTGGAATTTTCCATACCTGTAAATCGACCCATCAGGGTGGTTTATCTCATCTATTTTCGCTATATTTTACCTCTTGTCGGAGGAATCATTTCAGGGGATCGTCACGCATACAGGTACCTGAACCGGACTGTCGAGGCATTTTCCCACGGTAAAGGATTCGACCGGTTGATGGAAAAAGCCGGCTTCGCGAGCCTGCAGATCAGGCGAATGACACTTGGAATCGCAACGATCTATTGCGGAGACAAGCGATGATCTATAGTTTTGAAAAATCAGACCCCGCAGAGAAAGACTTTCTCAGGATTCTCGAAGAAAATTTTTTAGACTACGAATTGAGTGACTTCGATCGATCGGTCATTCGTATCCTTGGTGTGACCCGGCCCGAGGTCAAAGGTAAACTGGAGAAAATATACGCAGGCAGGAATATTCACGTGCCCAACGAGAAATTTTCCGCAGACATCTATGCCGATTTTACGGATAGAACAGAACCGATAGTCATTGCCGGTCCATGTGCGGTTGAATCCACGGAACAGATATCATCCGTTGCATCCTTTCTCGAGGAGATGGGAATCAGATACATTCGTGGCGGTGCCTACAAACCCAGGACGTCTCCCGATTCTTTCCAGGGGATGGGGAAAAGAGGTCTGAACCTTATCTCGAGTGAGGCGCACACACATGGATTAAGGGTAATCTCTGAGGTAATGGACAAATCCCAGATCGAATCCCTGATCGAACACGCCGATATCATCCAGGTCGGGTCGAGAAACATGTTCAATTATACCTTGCTAACTGCCCTCGGATCAACGGGCAAACCAATTCTCTTGAAAAGAGGTATGGCGGCAACGATCGACGAGTGGCTGTCCGCCTCAGAGTACATTCGCCGGGGGGGTAATGACCATATTATTCTCTGTGAGAGGGGAATACGGACGTTCGAGCCAAAGACTCGAAACACACTCGACATCTCGGCGATCTGCATAGCGCGCAAGCTATCCGGATATCCTGTGATCGCAGATCCTTCCCATGCCACTGGAGACTCTGAGCTGGTAATTCCGGTAGCTCTGGCCGCCCTTTCCGCGGGAGCCGACGGTATTATTGTGGAGATACACCCCAAACCGGAACAGGCCCTGTCTGACATGAAGCAGGCTCTCTCCTTTTCACAGTTCAAGGTCCTTCTCCAGAAGATCACGCAACACTATCCATACCGGGACCAATCTCCCGAGGAAGAGTAGATTTTGCCTTGAACCAGAAGTTTATCCACCTCGCTGAGAAAAAAAACATCGAATCGACCCTGGAAAAGCGATTGCGCTCGACCAAGAAAATGCTGTCGCCTTCGACGCCTGTGCTGCCTTTCAGTCTTTCCTTCAAAGTTGAGGAGATCGATATTCTCAGCTGGCTGAAGCACCAGGAGCTTTACCCGCGCGTTTACTGGGCAAATCGGAACGGGAACTTCGAAACAGGCGGCTATGGAGCAGCGATGACCGTCACTGCCGGTGAAACCTCAGTGATGGACGAGAAACTGCGCAACATCGAAAAAATCTTACGGCAAGCCGGAGTTGATCCCCGGTTAAAATTTATCGGTGGCAGGTGTTTCGACAATTATTCGCCTGATGACCAGATCTGGTCAGACTTCCCTCTTCTATGGTTCATTCTCCCGAAACTCAGCGTAACACGAGATACAAACGGCTACATTCTGACGGTCGCAATGGATGTCACCGCAGCTACTACCAATACCATACTCCTGGAGGAAATCAATGGAATCCTCGACACCGTTTCGCTGGAGATCCCTTCTCTAGAGGAAGAACCGGTCCCCGAGATCCTATCTCGTCAGGATCATCCCGATCTTGCTGGATGGACGGAAAACGTAGACCGCTCTCTGCACGAAATCGATCGAGGAAACCTGAAAAAAATAGTTCTGGCCAGGAGGACCGATATGACATTTTCCGGCAAGGCGGACCCGTTCTCTTTGCTTTCAAGACTGAGGAAAAAAAACAGAAACTGTTTCGCCTTCCTTTTCGAACCACGGTCTGGCAAGGCATTTGTGGGTGTCACACCCGAAAGGTTCTTCAAGGTCGAAGGCGAGGATATTTTCAGCGAAGCCATTTCCGGGACAACCGCCCGGGGAGATTTCAACCGTGACGATGATTCATCAGACAACGATGCCCTTTACAGCGAAAAAAACCTCCTCGAACACCAGTACGTCTTAGATGATATTGCGAGGCGAATCGAAGACATCTGTGAAGTGATCCACTCGCCGGAGGAACGGGCAACATTTGAGTTGAGTAATGTCTTACATATCTATTCGGGAATATCGGGAAGATTGAAGGATAACGTCTCGCTAAGCGAGATCATCTCTACCCTGCATCCTACACCGGCTGTCGGTGGAACACCCCGAGAGAGAGCCCTTCCACTCGTAAGAGAGCTCGAACCATTCACCAGAGGATGGTACGCGTCACCGGTCGGGATAATCGGTCAAAATCACGCGGAAATGGCCGTGGCGATACGATCGGTGATTGTGGAAGACGACATGGCCTTCCTCTTTGCCGGGGCAGGTATCGTTCCAGGTTCCGCACCGGAAACCGAATGGCAGGAACTCGAGCAAAAGATCTCGCACGCTATCGAGGGGCTCAGTGGACCTGTGAGCAAGAACGGTGACATATTTCCAGCCTCAAGGTCCACGACCGCGGGGGGTTCGGGGGGTCACGGCTGACCCAACGAGGGGTGAGATCCCGGGCAAGCCGGGACATGGGTTCCGGAGGTGACCAGGAGGGAGCTTTCGGAATCGCCAGAGGGGCAGCGTCCCTATGGAAGTGCTGCGTTTCCCTCGATACGTCATCGCACTTACGAAACGCAGCACTTAGTGGAGTATTGCTTTGAAGCCTCCCAACATCAAATACCTCTGGGCGAACCTGATCGTGGAAGAACTCGTCCGGAACGGAGTATATCGGTTCTGTATATCACCCGGTTCACGAAATTCTCCACTCGTCCTGGCTGTCGCTGAAAACCCAAACGCTTCTTCTGTCGTTCACCTCGACGAGCGAGGGGCCGCATTTTACGCGCTCGGTTACGGGAAGGCGAGGGGTGTTCCTGCGGCTCTCATCAGTACATCGGGGACCGCGGTTGCCAATTACTTCCCTGCCGTCATCGAGGCATCCCTCTCGACTACGCCTATTATTCTCCTTACGGCTGACAGGCCGGTTGAGCTTCGAGACACGGGTGCGAATCAGGCCATAGATCAGGTAAAGATCTACGGGGAATATGTAAGGTGGTTCTTTGATCTCCCCTCTCCGACTCGAGATATCTCCCCGAAATTCGTATTGACAACGATCGACCAGGCGGTCTACAGGGCCATCAGGTCCCCCGCAGGCCCTGTCCACATCAACTGCCAGTTTGCCGAACCCCTGGCACCTGAACCAGATGAAAGTGTCCGGTCTGAAGATCTCGACATCATCGCTCCATGGGAAAGGGAGGACTCTCCGTTGACAAAATACTCACCGGTCCGCATGAGACTGGGAGACGACGAGTTCGGTCACATATCGGAGAAATTGACACACTCGACAAGAGGCCTGATCATTGCCGGACCTCTCGACCGGAAGGACGGTCTGGGAGGCGTACGTGCTGCAGCGGAATCCCTCAGGATGCCGCTCCTCGCAGACGTAGGATCGGGCTTGAGATTTGGGAAGGATGATAAATCGGGGACAGTCACCCATTATGACCTCTTTTTACGGGAACCTCACCTTGTAGCAAAATACCAGCCCGATCTCATACTGCATTTAGGGAGGACACCCGTGTCTGCTCCTCTCAATACCTACCTGGAAAAAAGCGACGCCGACTATATCCTGGTCAACGACACACCATTCCGCCAGGATCCGGGGCACAGGATCAACCACCAGATCGAGACAGATCCGATCGATTTTTGCCGACAAATTGCAGACAACCAGGTCACAGCGTGCTCGGAACTCCTTAACGTATTCGAGGAAGTTGATCAGATCTGTTCCTCTGTCCTCGAAGATACAATTCTACAGACCAGATCCATCAACGAGCTTGCCGTGGCATACACCCTCTTAAAAACCATGCCGGATAACACAGGGCTGCTTCTCGCCAACAGCATGCCGGTACGGGATGCCGACAGCTGCGGTGTAAAAACAGATCGAGATGTCGTTGTGGGTGTCAACCGCGGGGTAAGCGGTATAGACGGGACCATTTCCTCCGCCGCAGGCTTCGCTCGAGGCCTTCAGAGACGTACCATACTGCTGACGGGTGACCTTGCGTTCGCGCATGACCTGAACGCCCTTCTCCTGGTAAAAAAATCCCGATTCCCGGTCACGATAGCACTTATAAACAATAATGGTGGAGGTATCTTTTCCTTCCTGCCCATAGCGAACTACGAGGAACATTTCGAAAGCTATTTCGGGACACCACATGAACTGGACTTCAAATATGCAGCGTCGTCCTTCGGCCTCGAATACAGTAACCCCGGAAATATGGCGGATCTCCAGGACACTTACCGATCCGCCTTCGAGAGTGATTGCAGTTCGATCATCGAGGTGAATACCGACCGCCGTCAGAA
>CAYTWO010000041.1:0-18490 GCA_964442125.1 uncultured Gemmatimonadota bacterium | reverse complement strand
TTCTATAGGAAGGAGGAAACCGAATGGCCGTCAGAGTGGGAATCAACGGATTTGGTCGAATCGGGCGAAACATCGTAAGGGCGTCCCGGAGACATAACGTCGAGGGGATAGAATTTGTTGCCATAAACGACATTACGAGCGCGGAAGCACTGGCGCACCTTCTGAAATATGACTCGGTACAGGGGATCTTTGATGGAGAGGTGACGGTGAAGGATGACGGCTTCGAGGTAGACGGCGAAACGATCAAGGTCCTCTCGGAAAGGGATCCGTCATCGCTTCCGTGGGGAGACCTGGGGGTCGATGTGGTCTTCGAAGCGACGGGTCTTTTCAGGGACAGGGAAAACGCGGGAAAGCACATCGGCGCTGGCGCGAAGAAGGTAATCATCACTGCACCCGGAAAAGATGTCGATGTCACGATAGCCTTGGGCGTGAACGAGGGGATGTACAATCCGGACGAGCATCATATTGTCTCGAACGCGTCATGCACGACCAATTGCCTCGCGCCGGTGGCCAAGGTGCTGAATAACCACTTCGGCATCGAATACGGCCTGATGACGACCATTCATGCCTATACCAATGACCAGCGGATTCTTGACCTTCCGCATAAGGACCTGAGACGCGCCAGAGCGGCAGCCTTGTCTATGATCCCGACATCTACCGGGGCGGCTAAGGCGGTATCTCTTGTCCTCCCGGAACTGGAGGGAAAACTCGACGGATTTGCGGTTCGTGTGCCCACGCCAAACGTTTCCGTCGTCGACCTGTCGGTGCAGCTGGGCCGGGAAACAACGGTCGAGGAGATCAACAATGCGTTCAGGGAGTCGGCAGAAGGCGATCTGAAGGGAATACTCGCTTACAGTGAGGCGCCTCTTGTCTCGATCGATTTTAACATGAATCCCCATTCATCGATCGTTGATGGACCCTATACGCGGACCATAGGGGGCAGGCTGGCAAAGGTCCTGTCCTGGTACGATAATGAGTGGGCTTATTCCCTGCGGTGCCTCGAGTTGGCCAGGATGCTGGGAGGGCTGATTGGATAAACTCAGCATCGAAGACCTCCGTGTCGATGACCTGAGCGGGAAGACTGCTCTGATGAGGGTTGACTTCAACGTTCCTCTCGATGACTCGGGGGAGGTTCTGGACGATATGCGGATCACCTCTGCCCTGCCGACCATCGAGTACCTGATCGAGAGAGGTCTTCGCCTCGTTCTGGTCTCTCACCTGGGTCGTCCGAAGGGGACGTGGAACGATTCCATGTCACTTGCCCCCGTCTCCAGGAGATTGGAGGAGTTGCTGGGGAGGAGCGTGATATTTCTCGATGATCCGCTGGACGGGGAAACTGCGGATCGGGTCGGGGGAATGACAGGGAAAAATATTTTTCTGCTGGAAAACGTTCGTTTCTACCCGGGTGAAGAGGCCAACGACGCTGATTTTTCGGGGACACTTGCTCAGTTAGGCGATCTCTTCGTCAACGATGCCTTTGGAACCGCTCACCGTGCGCACGCGTCGACCGTCGGTGTCACCCAGCACCTTAACCCCTGCGTTGCCGGGTTGTTGATGAAGGCAGAGATCGATTCCCTGATGAAGATGCTTTCACTTCCGGAAAAGCCGTTTGTGGCGATCATTGGAGGGGCCAAGATCAAGGGAAAGATCGATGTGATCCGTAACCTGTTTGGCAAGGTGGATTCGATGTTGATCGGTGGAGCCATGGCCAACACCTTTCTGGTCGCGAAGGGTTACCCTGTGGGGACATCGAAATATGATGAGGAGAGGGTGGAGACCGCTCGGTCATTGATCCGGGAGTCCGAGGAGGTTGGTTGTGACCTGATCATTCCTCAGGATTGCGTGATCACCCGCGAGCTTGAAGCCGGAGCCGCGTGGGAGGTGGTGAGCGCGGATGACATCTCCGACGGTTGGATGGCCGTCGATATCGGTCCTCTGACGAAGGAGACGTTCAGGGACAGGATCCTGAATTCGAAAACAGTTATGTGGAACGGACCGATGGGCGTGTTCGAAGTTGAGCCTTTCTCGGCGGGGACAGTGGATATCGCCAGAATCGTTGCCGAGGCCACTAAACAGGGAGCCTTTACCCTTCTGGGCGGGGGCGATTCGGTGGCCGCAATAAGACTGGCGGGCTTAGAAAAAGAGATCAGTCATATCTCTACCGGCGGTGGCGCTTCACTTGAATTCCTCGGGGGGAACATCCTTCCCGGTATAGAGGCGCTGACAGACAGAGAGGGTAATTCCCTAGGGGGTGCAAGATGAGGGAGTGCGTACTCGCGGCAAACTGGAAGATGAACCTTTCGTCTCGTGACATCAGCGATTATGCCGCGCGGTTCCTCGAGGGACTGCGGCTCGATGAAAACTCCGAGGCACTCTTTTTCGCTCCCTTCCCATATCTGTCAATGGCCGCCGAAAAATTGGGGGGAGAGGATAAAATAGGTGTAGGTGCTCAAAACCTGTACTGGGAAAGCTCCGGAGCCTTTACCGGAGAGGTGTCAGGGGAGATGATCAGAGATATCGGGGCTGGATATGTCCTTATCGGTCATTCGGAGCGAAGGAAATATTTTGGAGAAACGGATGAGACGGTCAACAAGAAAATGAAGGCCGCTCTCGGGGTCTCTCTCAGGCCGATCCTCTGTCTCGGGGAGACCCGGGAGGAGAGGGAGACCGGTAAGACCGAAGATGTAACCTCGCGATCATTGCTGGAAGGGATTCGAGATATCGGAGAAGACGACCTGCGTATGGTCTATGTAGCGTACGAACCGGTATGGGCAATTGGCACCGGTGTCAATGCGACACCTGAGCAGGCCGAAGAAGTCCACGCGAGATTGAGGGAATTGATCGCCAGGGAGGTCGGTAAAGACCTGGCGGATTCGATCCCGATCCTCTACGGAGGCAGCGCGAATCCGGATAACACGGGTGAACTGATGAGTGAGCCGGATATCGACGGGTTACTGGTTGGTGGAGCGAGCCTTGATCCGGAGAAATTCAGGCAGATGATCGACTCTGGACAGGAGGCTGTTAGAGGCTAGCCTGTAGACGAACCCGGCGGCGAGGATGCCAAGGAAAGTTATGATCGACCCGGCGCTGATCCCGGCGCCGATCAATATGCTATCCGGCTTGTATCTAAATTCAATGATGCTTTCTCCCGCTCCCACCGGAACCGCTCGAAGGGCGTAATCCGCCCTGTAGACCTTCGTTTCGCGATTGTTAACGGTCGCTTCCCACCCGGGGTAGTAAGCGTCGCTCAGAACCAGAAATTGCGGCTTACCGCTCTTCACCTGAATCACCACGCGCTCCGGTTCATATATCAGGATGTTGACCTGATCAACCTTTTCACCACCGACATTCTCAGGTTGGCGCCAGTCTGCGGGAAGGGAAGGGGATTCGTCGAGGAGCACCAGGTCACGAGGATTAAAATCCGGTCTCTCCATGATCACCTGAAACTCGAAACCAGAGTCGCAGACCTGATAGTTCTCGGCGAGGAACGCCCTTTCCAAGGCCCCACCGTTCTCATAATAATAGAGGCTGTCTGTAGATTCGATCAATCGATAATCCGGAGACGAGATCTCTGTCGGCCAGATGATATATCGAATATTCAGGAGATCGACCAGCCGAGATTGATCGGGTCCCTTCGACAGGAGGATGGCATCGATTAGCTGGCTGACCCGCGATAGCGTCAGCACTTTATACCCCTGGCTGTGGAAAAGATGGTATCGCATCGTTGCGTTCGGCATGAAGAGGTCCGTCCCCTCGGCGAATACGTTGTTCTTGTCCTGGAACTTTTGATCCCATATGCGGGTGTGGGAATAGACCCGGAAGAGATCCTCCCTGTCTCTGAGCTCCGCCATCCTTTCCGGTACCACGTCGAGGCATTTCCTCTGGTAAAAGACCGTGGTGTAAGGCATCGCACCCATCAGGTCGATGATAAGAAGGAGAGGGATCGAGGCCAGTCCAATTTTACCAGGCCTTCCTCCTTTGGAGGCGGTAAATATCGCTAATGAGGTCAACGATGCGAGCGCGAGAAACCTGAGGACGTTATGAATTATTCCATCAGGAAGCAGCTCGAGCCCTTTCTCCTCGACCATATCGTCGAACCATTGGCTTAAGAAAGAACTTGATATGTCAGCGACAACCATCATGACAGCAAACAGGATAGCTAACAGTAAAAATATAAAAGATAGGCGGTTTCGACCGGTACCTTTCTCCGTTTTCCCGTCGAGGCGATCCCAGCCCAGGGCAGACGCCAGGGCGATAAGAAAGCCAAATATCATGAGAAATTTCGAGGGATATCGAATGGAACGGAGTCCCGGTACCCACTGGATCACGTCTTTATAGAAGGGGAGGTAACCGCCGGTAGCAAGGAGCAGACAGCCGATACAGATCGCTGCGATACCGATGGCTTTTGTCCGGCACCTCAGAATGAATACGAGAGCGAGAAGCAGGGGAATGATGCCGACATAAATGGTTCTGAGCCAATTCTGTTCGTTCCAATAGAAATCCTGTCCACGCCTGAAGACGTCGGGCACAATCAGATAGAGCCACTCCTGGGGGTGAAGAGACCAGGTGAGCGCCTCCGATATCTCAACTCCGCTGGTACGGTAAGAATAGCGGGTCAGCTCGTAGAACGGGATTATTTGAACGGCGCTGATCATGACGAACGACACGAAAACCGCGCCAAAAAGGTAGAGGCGCCTGCGCATACCCTGAGAGATCTCACCAACCGGGAAGAGGTGTGGGAAAAAGGTGACGGCAGCGGTAACAAATAGTGTCATCATCAGTATCTCGATCCCGCCGACAAAGACCATCATACTGCAAGCGAGCCCGGAGAGGAGCGCGTAGGAGAGCGAGTTTCGTCTGAGCGATCTGACCAGTGACCAGACGGCAAATGGAAGCCACGCCATCGCGAAGAGCGAGGACTGGAGTGCGATCAAAGAGGTGGTAATACCACTGAACGCAATGGATATCCCTCCGATCGCGGCCGCGGTTCGTCCACCGCCGAATTCACGGATCAGCATCGCCGTAAAGATCCCGATAAGGAAAACATGGAAAACGAGGAGTCGACTGAAGAGGACGTCGACCGGTACGAGCATGTATAACCAGTGCAGAGGATAGAGGACACCCGGTTGGGCTTGAGCGAAGAAGGGCTCTCCGTTAAAGATGTATGGGTTCCAGAGTGGAAGTGTTCCCGACCGAAGGTTATCGGCAAGGTGATCGCTGTTCTGGTAAAAGAACCAGTAGAGGTCCCGGTCCAGCAGAAGATATTTTCCCGCGAGAATCCCGTAGTAGGATATGGAAACCAGGACAACGATCAATATATACGGCAGGATATCCTTTACCTTTTTCACGCGGTCACCAGCAATTAGCCAGGATAAATAAACGCCGTGCGAGTGCAGCGGTGAAGCCGCCGGGAGATTCGATGGCAAAGAACTTTATTGTCTAAGGTCCGGTTATTTCCCAGGTCTGGTTTGTCGAATTATAACTCAGTGTCCAGTTCGTCGAGCTGGCAACGGTGTAGTAACCACTCCATTGGTTGGTTCCAACGGTGCTGAGCGAAGTCGGTCTGGCAGTTGATCCACCTTGAAGGAAATTTTCAACTGATGTTCGATTCCAGGCCGGAGAACTGGATCTTGGATCCGGACCCGTTGTCTTCCCTAAAACCACCCCGGCAAGCTGAATGCCGATAGCAGTTCTCAGCCCACTAATCCATCCTATGTTCGCGGCAACCTCTGCGTCTCGCTGCAGGTCAAAATATCGCGGGATTGCAACCGAAGAGAGGAGGCCGAGGATGGCCAGGATGATGACAAGCTCCAAGAGGGTGAAGCCATGTGAACGCCCTCTGGTTTGCATCTTCTCCCGGTCAATCAGGTTCATTTCAGCTATAATTCCCTCTTAATTGAGACGTGGAGGCCATCCACTCCCTTTCGACGGTTACAAAATCTCTATTACTCAGAGGGGTCGTTAATCACGACCCCCGTTTGACGTAATTCGATTATCGATCCAAAAGTAGATACAGACTCATCATACTATGGACCCTGTATCTCCCACACTTCGTTGGTCGTATTCCATGCCAGGGTCCAGCTTGTAGTGCTGGCTGTGTTGTAATAACCAGTCCACTGGGTGGTTCCAGCGAGACTGAGTGAGGTCGGCCTTGCCGTGGCACCACCGCTAACCAGGCCTTCCACCGTGGTCTGGTTCCATGTGGGTGTGCTGGTCATCGGATTTGGCGTAGTTGTTTTTGAGAGAGCCACACCGGCCAGCTGGATGCCGATTGCACTCCGAAGACCGCCGATCCATCCCAAATTGGCAGCGACTTCAGCGTCTCTCTGGAGATCAAAGTACCTCGGGATCGCAACGGACGCAAGGAGTCCAAGGATCACCAGAACGATTACGAGTTCTATGAGTGTAAAACCTCGGTGGGATTTCATGGAAATCATTTTTTCACCTCCCCTCTGACGGGTTTTGTTTGGTCTCATCACCCTGCAGCCGTTCAGGCTGGTTACGAACACGTTTCTTCTCAGTCCTTGAAGTGAACTCATTCGCGAGTTCAGCTTCCCTGACAATCTCCCTGGGCCTCTGGTACGAACGGCGCGCTGCATAGGGCTGATACCTGGCTCATCCATTCCGTGACCGGAGTCACTCCATGGATCAGGTTCATTCTGTCTGTTTGGTGAATTCATAATAGTCTCTTCGAGACATGTGCTGCGTTTGTTAAAATCGCTCGAGGCCTCGGCGTTAAAAATCAGACCATCAAAAAGCAATTATTATGCCACACAAAAGGGGGGTTGGAAAGTTGAAATTGGAGAATGTTGGTCGAATGCAGGATTAGGTCCTGAGTGTGCCGCACTTTTTACGATATCGGCCTTAATAGCGTTATTTGAGCCGTTTTTGGAGCTGTTTGCCATCAGATGAGTCCCGGTATGGAAGGTGATTGGCAGGTGGTTACAATTCCCGAGTACCGGGATCAACGGTCGGTCGCAGGTGAAATATTTTCCCATTGACATCTCTTGCTTTCCGATAGCATTGACAGGGTTTCCCCTCTATTATATTATTTAATAAAGAGGTTCTTCTGGATCACCTGAGCTATGAGGTTTAAAGATTCACCATGTTTTTAATAATCCTTGCACTACATGTTCTTGTTGGCCTGGTTCTTATTGTCGTTGTTCTGCTGCAATCGGGTAAGGGAGGTGGGCTCGCGAGTGCGTTCGGCGGAGCCGGTGGAACCGATGCGGTATTCGGTGGCAGAGGAGCGGCAACATTCCTGAGTAAATCTACTACAGTGCTCGGGACCTTGTTCTTTGTCACGTCCCTCTCTCTCGCTATTTCTTCTACCAGCGGCCTTTCACGGCCAGCTGTCCCTCGGGAGAACATAGGGATTCGGGAACCTCTGCCTTTTAATCCAGAGGAACAGTTGTTAATAGAGGAGGCGGAACCTCCGGCATCAGAAGAGGTCGAAGAGGCGGAAGAAGATAATCAATAGGGTGCCGAAGTGGTGGAACTGGTAGACACGCTGTCTTGAGGGGGCAGTGGGGAATCCCCGTGCCGGTTCGAGTCCGGCCTTCGGCACCAGAACTTTTTTCCCGTTTGTTTCCCCGCATCAGACTTAGTGGTCCTGCCATTACAAGTGTTTTCATGAAAGGCCCCATTTTTGCTTACAGAACCTTCCGGGAACTCTAATTCACAAAGTATGGTATAACTTGGCAACAGGCTGTGTTCAGGTCTGTTATCAATATTCTCGGATCGGGGGAGCAAAGAAAACCTGCATTCGAATTTTACAGGAATGATTTGATGGAGAGTTCAGGTGGAACGAGAAGAGAAAGATAAAGAAGAAGAGATAAATGCCTATCGCATAGCGGATGGTTTGCCGGCGGCTGTAAAAATAGAGGAAGAGATCGATGACTCACTCAACCTCAGGATATCGCCCAAATATATGGAAGAACACCGTTTCATCCCTTTAAAGATGAGGGATAGTACCCTTCGCGTAGCCTTTGCCAATCCCCATGACCTTTATACCATCGATGATCTCAAATCCCTGCTGAATCTCGAGATAGAACCCGTCACTGCTTCCCCTGACGAAATACTCGAGGCCATCAGGAAATATTATGGTGAAGGGGCAGATACCATCGAGAAGATGGTAAAGGACATGAGTGAAGAGGAACTGGCCCTCGTGGAGGAACGGGGAAATGGCATCCAGGACTTGAGAGACCTGGCCAGTCAGGCTCCCGTAATCAAGCTGGTCAACCTCATCATAATGGAGGCGTTGAAGAGGAGGGCGAGCGACATCCACCTCGAGGCCATGGAAGACCAGTTGAGGGTGCGATACCGTATAGACGGAATCCTGCACGATGTCTCCTCACCTGCCAAACGGTTTCAGGCGGCCATTATTTCCAGGCTGAAGATTATGGCGGAATTGAACATTGCCGAGAGGAGACTGGCACAGGACGGCAGGATTCGAATGAAGATAAAGGATAAGGAGATCGATTTCCGGATCTCGACCGTTCCGACGCTGCACGGTGAAAGCGTAGTGATTCGTATACTGGACAAGGCCAGCATACTGATGAGCCTGGAAGACCTGGGTTTCTCGAAAGAGATGTACGAATCATTCAGTCGCCTCATCACGAGACCCCATGGTATCATCCTCGTAACCGGACCCACGGGGAGCGGTAAAACAACCACCCTCTATGCCGTTCTCGATAAGATCAATTCAACGGAGAAGAAGATCATTACCCTCGAAGACCCCGTCGAATACCAGCTCCCGGGGATCAATCAGATTCCGGTCAAACCGAAGATCGGGTTTACTTTTGCCACGGGTTTGAGGTCCATTGTACGTCAGGATCCCGATATCATAATGGTCGGAGAGATGCGGGATCTGGAGACCGCCGAGATAGCTATACACTCTTCATTGACCGGGCATCTCGTCTTTAGTACTATTCACACCAACGACGCGCCGGGAGGCGTTACGAGGATGGTTGATATGGGAGTGGAGAGCTATCTGGTTTCCTCGGCTGTCGAGGGAATCATGGCTCAACGACTCGTCAGGCGTATATGCCAGTCGTGCAAAGAAGAGGAGAAACCGGACAGGCGGATGGTTGTGGAACTGGAGCTTGCCAAAGATACCGACAGGAACGTCACCCTTTATCATGGTAGAGGATGTGAGGAGTGCAACTTTACCGGTTATCGGGGCAGAATCGGCATTTTTGAGTTGATGGTCATGAACGATGAACTCAAGCATCTGGTGATCGAAAATAGCGCGCTCACCGATCTCAAAAATGGGGCGGTAAGGTCCGGCATGACGACATTGCGGAAGGATGGATGGAAAAAAGCCCTGGCAGGAGAGACCACCCTCGAGGAGGTCATTAGGGTAACCCAGGAGGAGTAGTACCTAAGTTGAGCGATTCTGTCGAGTGAGAGAATCGCTCAACTTAGGTAGTAGCAACTGATCTATGCCAACTTTCAAGTATGAAGCATCTGACAGGGAGGGAAAGGTCTTGACGGGCGACATGGAAGCCAAGACTTCGGTTGCCGTCATCGACCATCTTCGACAGCTCGATCTCTACCCGATCCGGGTGCTGGAGGAGGGTGAAGGTGAGAAGTCCCTGCCGACTGTCGATATCAGCGAGATCGTGTCCCGTTTCCGGGGGAGGTCTAAATTCGTCATCCCCTTTACGGTTCAGCTTGCCACGATGCTCGACTCGGGTGTACCCCTTGACAGGGCACTCACCATCATACTGGAAATTATAGACGATATTCATTTCAAAGAGGTTGTCCGAAAGATCCGGAGCAACGTCCAGGCCGGAAAATCGCTGGCGGACACCATGGCTGAATACCCACATTATTTTTCTTCGCTATACATCAGCGTAGTCGCGGCGGGTGAATTTGGGGGATTTCTCGAGGTGGCATTCCAACGTCTTGCCGAATATCTCGAGGAAGAACTGCGATTGAAGGGGCAGGTCAAGTCAGCCATGATCTATCCGATTCTCCTCACCATAGTGGGAGGAACCGCTGTTATCGTCCTCTTGACCTTTGTCCTGCCCCGTTTCACAGGAATATTTGAAGACCTTGGACAGACGCTCCCACTCAGCACATCCATACTCCTCTCGGTAAGTGATTTTCTGACTTCCTACTGGTGGCTCTTCTTTTCTTTTTTAGCGCTTACGGTATTGAGTTTTAGAGGATATATCGGCACGGAGCAGGGAAGGTACAAGTGGGACAATTGGAAGATCAATTTCCCGCTGATCGGCGACCTCAACAAAAAAGTCGCCGTATCCCGGTTCAGCCGTACCCTCGGCACACTGATCGACAGTGGTGTTCCGATCCTTGAGGCGCTCTCCGTGGCCAGAGAGACCTTTCAGAATCAGGTCTTCGCGAACGCCATCCAGGAGGTTCACGACAGCCTGAAAGAAGGTGAGAATATCGCTCCACCTTTGAAGGATAGGGGTGTGTTCCCACCGATGGCTATTCATATGATTGCTGTTGGCGAAGAGACCGGGAAGCTGAGCGCGATGTTACTGAAAGTTGCGGATGCCTTTGAGAACGAGGCAGGAGAAGCCATAAAAAATCTGGTCTCCCTGATCGGACCCGTGATGATCCTCTTTTTCGGTGGGATCGTCGGTTTTGTAGTATTGTCTTTACTATTGGCTATTACGAGCCTGAATGAACTACCGTTCTGATAAACGGATCGATCGGCAGGGTGTAACCAACCGAGTCAAAAATCTGTTTGAGGAGAATGCCATGAACAAACGGGATGAAGCATTTACCCTGATCGAGTTGACCGTCGTCATCGTTATTCTCGCCATCATTGCCGGGCTTGTGGGACCGCGGTTGTTCAAACAGGTATCCAAGGCGAGGACAACGGCAGCGAGGACTCAAATAGAACACCTGAGGATGGCACTCGAGCATTACAGGCTGGACAATGATTTTTTCCCGACGACCGAACAAGGACTTGAATCACTCGTCAGGGAGCCTGATATAGATCCATACCCGAGAAATTGGGATGGTCCATACCTCGAAAAAAGGGAGGTTCCCACTGACCCCTGGGAGAAACCTTATATTTATGTCAGTCCAGGGGAGGTTGACGAGGATGGTTACGACCTTTACACTCTGGGTAGAGATGGTGAGGTCGGGGGAGAAGATGAAGACCAGGATGTATACAGCTGGTAATGGATTCACCTTGCTCGAACTGATCGTCGTTATGGTCATAATAACGATTGTCCTGGGAGTGGTAGGTCCCCGTTTTGTTGGTGTAATGGGTAGTGGTGATCTGGCCCGGTTTGCAAAAGGGGTTTCCGCCTATCTGAGGAACGCCCGAGAGCTGTCGGTGGTCAGGAATGTCCCGATCACCGTTGGAATAGATGATCAAGGGGGTTGGATAACATGTGCGGATGAACATGCAGATGTCCAATCTCTTTCTCCGATTGAGATCCCCGAGACGATTCAGATAACCATGGAAATCAACAGGGGTCTGCACGAGGATGCTATTGTCTTCTATCCCCTTGGGAATGCTACAGAGAGTCGAATCTTGCTGGAATCAGATGATGGGGATACAAGAACGATAAAGATCGAGGGCGTAACGGGTGAGATATACATCGAGTAAAGGTCCCACGAGAGGCAAAAGGGGATTCACACTCCTCGAATTAATGATCGCAATGACCTTGCTGGGATTGAGTCTGACCGTTATCCTCGAGGTCATATCCTCGGGAACAGCCCTGGGACATGATGCCCACCAGACCACGGAGGCGATCCTTCTCGCGAGATGGAAGATCAACCAACTGCAGATCGAAGGGTTCCCTCCCCTTGGTGTGAAGGAGGGGGCATTCGATGAACCTTATTACGGATACAGTTGGGTCACTGATGTCCGACCTACCAGTGAGGACAACCTCAGGGAAATCCATCTCAGGATTGTCTGGAGAGAGGGGCTCGTCGAAAAAGACGTGGATATGGTGACGCTGTTGTACAATTATGGGGAGAGGCGCAGAGGGCTATTTTTTTAATGAGAAGAGATCGTGACAAAGGATTTACACTCCTTGAACTCGTTGTGGCAATGACCATACTGGGATTGGTCATGGGAGTCCTTTATGGTACTCTGCAGGTTGGTCTCCGGAGTGTCAACGCCAGTCAGAGGAAAAACGACATTTTCCAGCGGGTAAGGATATCCCGCGAGATCCTGTCGAGAGAATTGAAGTCGGCTTTTCTCAAGCCCAGCAGCAGTGATTGGACCGTTTTTCTCGGTGAGGATCTTTTTGGAGACACGAACGGCAGGGGGGCTGAAGGAGAGGGAGGGAGGATCGCGTTCATAGGAAGCGACGGGATCAACCAGGGTTTACCCTCCGATCGGCTCTATTTCAACTCCTTTGCCGACTACTCTGACGGATCTCGTATCCTGACTTCGGTGAGGGTGATGTTGTCCGAAATTGACCTGGATGGAGGTCGTGATCTTCTGCTGGTAAGAAGGCCTCTCTACGGTCCATGGGAGCCTGACACCGTGAAGCTGGCTGGTGACATTCGCGGGCTCGATATCAAGTACCTTATGATGGATAAAAATAATGAACCACAGTGGGTGGGTGAGTGGGAATCAGAGAGCGAGCTGCCCGAGGCAATCGAGTTGAATATCAGCTGGCAGGAAGAGATAGATGCGGCGTTAAGGATCGCACGGCTGCCGTTGCTCCTCTATCTGCCCGAACGGCCGGTGAGGTGATGGGATGCGATCGTTAGACCCAAAAAGTATCCGGGTGCGGGCAAATCGCCTGCCTGGGGATGATAGCGGTATCGCCCTCATCATGGTGCTGTGGGTAATCGTCCTGCTCGGCGTCACTGCCACGTATTTTTCGAGGGGTATCCGGGAAGAAGCATACATAGTCAAGAATTTCAAAGAGAACGAAAAGGCAAATCTCCTGGCTACCGCCGGTGTTCACCACGCGCTTGCTCTCCTGAGCCATCCATACAAGGATCTCATGAACGTTGATCAGGAATATATCGATCGGTATTTTACAGATATTGATACAGTGGCGTTTGCGGAAGGAACCTATTCTGTCTCGGTCAGTGACGAGGAGAGCAAAATCAATATCAATCTTGCCTCTCGCGATGTTATACGGGGATTATTGACGAACATAGGCCTGAATTCGATGAGGGCCGACTCTATCTCGGACGCCATAATGGACTGGCGGGACTCTGACGACGCGGCGATGCTGAATGGGGCGGAAAGCGACTATTATATGGGTCTCGATAATCCCTATTCATGCAAGAATTCAACGTTTCACTCACTGGAGGAATTACTGCTGGTCAGGGGGATTACACCGGAAATTCTGTACGGTGAGAACCAGGCGGATGGGAGGGACGGACTGATCGATCATCTCACGATTTATGGCCGAGGTAAAGTCAACATCAACACCGCCAACGAGAATGTCCTGCGGGCCTTACCCGGTGTCGACGATCAGTCGTCATCGTTCATTGTCAGGGCGCGCGACGCGATCGATTATACGCCGCTGACCAAACACACGTTCATTCAATATCTCCAAGAGGCTAACCCGGGAGAAGAAGACGATACGAACTACCAGGCTCTCCAGAGGCTGATCGACACGAAGTCTTACCATTTTACGATCCTGTCTCGCGGGAAGCTCGAAGGGGGAAGCATCGAGAAGTGGCTGAAGATTGTTGCTTACAAGACGATTATGGGCTCAAAAGTAAGTCTCCGCGTACTTTCCTGGCAGGAGCTTGATCAGGGGGTAATAGCAAGCAGATGATTTTATCATACCGTTCTATGGTTGGTCTAGATATTACTGAAAAGGAACTGCGGTACGTGGAACTGGTACGTGGTATCAGGGGACTGTGTGTCAGCGGCTATGGTGAAGTGAGCCTGTCCGAGGAGGAAAGAGAAATCCCGGCCTCGAAGCGGGAAACCCTGGTCAGGAAGATCAGGGAACTTACCGGTGACGGGAGGATAAAGTCGAAGAGAGTGGTTGTAGGAATTCCCAGGGATCATTATTTTTTCCGTAAGATCTCGCTCCCAAATGTAAGCTCTGAAAAGCTTAAGCTTATCATCGAAAACCAGGCCGAGCGAATGTTCCCGATCCGCGGCGATCAGATGGAATACGATTACCAGGAGATCGGAAAGGGAAGTAATGGTTCCCGGGAGGTGATCCTGGTGAGCGCAAAGAGTCCCGAGATCGAGGAAATCATGTCGGTTATCAAAACCGCCGACATGGAACTGGTGAGAATCGATATGAGGGAAATGTCTCTGTGCAACACGCTCAAATTAAGTGAAGAACAATTGAAGGAGCCTCTCGTCTACCTGAATATCGGTGAGGATATAGCATTTATTCAACTTTTCGTGTCGGGAAGTCCGATAATGTGTCGGAAAATAACCTACATCGATCCTGCCGCAAAACACGAGAGCGTGATTCGTGAGATTGAAAAGGCCGTCGGGTTTTACAGTGAGATGACCAAGGAAGAGAACGGGGTTACCAGGATTTACCTGTCAGGGACCACGGCGATTCTCGATCACGTCTTCCCGGAAGTCAACCGGTTTTTCAATATCGAGGTGGAGAGGGTCACCCGCGAGAATATTGGAATAGATCTTCCCGAAAATTTTGACCTGGAAAGACATGGGTATGCCCTTGGGATGGCCTTGTCAGGTTACCAGATTGCCGTTCATTCGATGGATCTCCTTCCAAGGAGGGTAAGGCGGAAGCGCGAAAGAGATGAATGGGTTCGGATGGGGGTCATCTCACTCGCCATACTTTTTCTTTCGTTCGCGTTCTCAATTGCCTCAGTCTGGCGCAATGAGGCCAAGCTGGAAGAGGTCCAGAGGGAGATCGCTGCGATAGAGGGTAGAGTGAACGCGGCCAGGGAGCTCAAAAAGGAGTACGAAGATCTGATCTTGACAGTGACAACCTTCAATAAACTACAGGTAGAAAAGGCTAATTGGTTGATAATATTGAAAAATCTGAGCGAGGTGATACCCGAGGATGCGTGGTTAACGACACTGGACATGGAACAGGGGGAACCCTTACGTTTGAGCGGTAATGCCGCAAGCGCCGCCAAACTGATTCCACTACTGGAAAGTACACCTTACCTGAAAAACGTGAAATTCGAAGCTCCGACCACCACACGCGATTTCAGCGGGGAAGTAGTGGAGACCTTCCGTATTACGGCGGATATTATCTGGTCGGAAGGGGGCAATGTTGAAGCTGAATAACAGAGAACGAAAGATGGTCATCGGAGGTAGTGCATTCCTTGCGGTAGTGGCGACCTATTTCTTTCTTATAGGACCCTTTCTCCAGTCGAAGATGGAACTGAGCGATGAGCTGGAGAACTCCTATCGGTTGTACCAGGATTATCGTTCCATACTCGCCGATGAGAAGATCTATCAAAAGCAGCTTCAAACCAGAAAAGAAGAGATGCTGGCGGTGTCGAGACTCCTGCTCCTCGGTAATACATCTTCGCTGGCGGCGGCTGAACTGTCGAATAAAGTACGGGCTATAGCCGATGAATCGGATGTTTCGATTACCAGGGAGAACGTGAACCAACCCGTGGCGATCGACAAACACCAGCGAATTTCTATCCAGTTGAACATGAGCTGCGATGTCATCAGCCTGCAGGATTTGCTGGAGAGAATTGAGAGTGATCCCAACCTGCTGGTCATAAGCAGCCTCGAGGTTAACGCTCCGGCGAGCATGAGACGGGCTTACCGGAAAGGGAGAGTTCAACGAAGAGAAAGAGCAGGGTCAGAAAATTTACGTGTCACAATGACCATATCAGGTTATATTGAAGGAGAAGAGATATCTTTCGGAGGAGAGAAATGAATGCCCATCGATTACATGACATCAATTTTATCCTTCTGTGCCTGACATTTGGCCTGGCAATCCTCCTCGTTTACCAGATCTTCAGGCCTCTCGATTTTTCGGTGACGGATAAAAATGTCTCGCCTGAGAGAATCGCCCAATTCCCCAACCTTGAATCCTGGAAAGGGGACGAATGGGCGAGTCAGGATTATGATAACATCGTCGAGATGAACCTCTTCTCATCGGAAAGGACTCCGCCTTCCAGTAGAGCAAAGACCGTGTCACGAGAGGATGGAAAGGGAACAGTTTCGTATGAAGGCCTTGAGTTGATCGGAACAGTTATCTCTGATGAGGAGAGAAGTTTTGCCCTTATCAGAAAGGGTGGGACCCGCGGAGAGGTCAAGTCTTATCGGCTGAGAGATGATATCGAAGGTATAGAACTCAGCGAGATCTTCTATGACAAGGTAATCCTCTCCAAAAACGGGAAAGAGATCATTCTCCTGCTGGAACCGAGGGAGTTAGAGAGACAGACGAGTATTCCACCGAGTCAAAAGAGCATGGAGAGAAGAAAGACAAAATCAGCGCCACAACAGGGTGGCAAACAATCCTGGACTCCAAAACAACGGAAGGACTGATGAAAATAGTGATACAAAGCATATTTACCTTGATCTGTATCTCCATTGCGACCCCGCTGATCGGAGAAGGCCAGGAGAAACCCAGGAGGGGCATATCCGAGGATGAACAATTGTTCGAGGGTTTTGGTCTCGAGGAGCCGACCTCCGGTGGCCGTGGCGAGGAGGGTGACGAATCGAGAGAGGGAGAGAAGGAGATTCGAGTAAGGGATGGAAAGTATGTCTTCCTTAACTTCGAGGATGTCGATATCGCAACGGTCCTGAGCAACATAAGCGAACTGGTGGGTCTCAATTACGTGATGGGGCGAGACATAAGGGGCACGATCACCGTCAAGACCTCTCAGGAGATACCGATCAGTGAACTGTCTGCTTTCGTCGAGTCCATCCTCAATGTATACAATATGGCGGTTGTTCCATCGGGTAACGTCATGAAAGTCCTGCCGTTGTCTGAGGCGACGAGACGTGGAGTCATGACAGGGAGTGGGTTCGTTCTCGAGGGGGTTGGAGAGGGAGAGGAGAGAGTTATCACGCAGATCATCCCGCTCCGATATATCACTTCGAATGAGGTATCTACCCAGCTCAGGAATATTCTCTCCCAGGGCGGAAGTATCATAGAGTTCCAGAGGGTCAACACGATTGTCATAACCGATTATGCCAAGAATGTAGATCGAATGCTCAAAATCATCAGCGAGATAGATATCCCGACGGTCGGGGCGACAACACCCCAGATATTTGTATATTACCTCGAAAATTCTAACGCGGACTCCCTCGTCCGTGTATTGACTCAACTTTTTCAGGAACGTTCGGCGCGTAGAACGGGCCAGAGGGGTGGCAGACAGCAGAGGGCGCCGGCTGACACCCTGGGGCTCAGCGGGGTTACGACAGGTGGATTGACGATAGTAGCTGATCGCGCGACAAATTCCCTCGTGATCAGAACGTCGCGGCAGGTCTTCGAACTCCTGAAGCCGACGATCGAAATGCTCGACATAATGCCCCTTCAGGTCCTGATCGAGGTGATGATCGCGGAGATCTCGCTCGATGAGAAGAAAGAGTACGGCATAGAATATTTCTTTCAGGAACAGAAAGACCACCTGGGCATAGAGGGCGCGACCGGCAGCCTGAGGGGTGAATTTACCGTCGACTCGCTAGGTGTTCTCGCGGAACCGCCATCGCCCACAGGTGTCATCTACGGGATCATGAGGCCCAACCAGGCTTCGATGGCGATCAAAGCGCTCGCATCCGTGGCCGATGTCAATATTCTCTCGACACCTACGGTACTGACGGCTAACAACAAGGAAGCCAAGATCCTGGTCGGCCAGGAGGTACCCTTCGAATCGTCGCGCAGGACACTGGAAGGCGGTGTGATCGATGTCACCGTCGAGTTCAGGGACGTGGGAATAGAGCTCAACATCAAACCCCATATAAATAATGAACGCTTCGTGTCGCTCTGGGTGAAACAATCAGTGAACGACCTTACACAGACGGTCATCTTCAATGCCCAAGTCATTACGAAGAGAGAGGTCGAGACATCTATCGTCGTCAAGGATGGCGAGAGCGTGATCATCGGTGGATTGATGACTCAGGACAAGGTTGTTTCAGAAGTGGGTCTCCCTTTCCTCAAAGACATTCCAATCCTTGGATATCTCTTCAAGAGTCACACGTCAAGGCTCCTGAAGCGCGAACTCCTCCTGGTCCTGACCCCGCACGTGGTGGCAACACCGGACGAGGTCAGGGAGGTGACGGAGCAGCAGACTGAAAAGATGAAAATGTTCAAGGAATATCATGATGAGCCGGAAGAGGATGAAACACCTTTACCACCATAGATTCCCGACGCGTTTATCTCGGCAAAAGCCTCGATAAACTTGCGGGAATGACGGGGAGGAATGTCATTCCGGCTTGTCCGGAATCGAGGTCATTCCGGCTCCCTGTCATTCCGGCTTGTCCGGTTCATCGTCATTCCGGCTCGTCCGGTTCACCGTCATTCCGGCTCGTCCGGGATCTATTTCCCCCCGAGTGTACCGATTTTACGAACCCCGTGCACACAACCGGAGCGCTTCTCATGTGTAGAAATAGCTACTC
>CAYTWO010000040.1:0-18733 GCA_964442125.1 uncultured Gemmatimonadota bacterium | reverse complement strand
CTCAACGTATCCTCCTCTCTTTAGCCTTCCTCCAGGTGGAGAGGCCAGAGTGATTTAAACTTAACGTCCAGCCGCAATCCATGATGAGTGCGGTCGTTTTTCATTTGTGAAGCGCTACTAAACGGTTTGGATGAAGCAAAATATCCCTGTAAAAAGCCAATGTCAAGGTTCATAGGGGTCCCCGGGTTACCTGATATTTTGTTGACAATGTCCTGCAAGGCCCTTGACATCACACCAAGTAAAATGTTATATTTATGAAAAATCTAAGCGCATTTTAATCCCGCTATCTCTATCCGCACTTTTCTCCGGGAAAAGGATAACGGGATAGTTTTTTGTGTCAGAAAAAGATTGACTGACGAGGGTAAGAGGGATAAATTTACAATATAGACTATATTTGGTAGTCGCTATAATCGATGTTCGATATATGGTATATTATTTACTCTGACATTATGTGGTGAGATAGGGCTCACCGATTTGTTGCGGGTTCAAATGACGGGAGTTTGAGGAGATGATCACTTCAATCACGTCATTTAAAACCCCTTTCAGGTGTTCTGGAATGGCAGGACGGTGCCATTTTCGGGTTTATCTGAGAGGGGTCGTTCCATTTTAAGGAGAAGTCTATAAACGGAGGTGAACGGCGGTGAAAAAGGCGCTGACCTTTTTCTTACTGTGGCCTGTTATCGGCACGATCTATCTTGGTTTCTTTTCACGGGATGTCGAGGGAGACGTCCTCGGGGGAGACCACTATGTCTCTATGAGTGAAATCTTCAAGAGTCGCAGTGTCGGGGAACCAGTTTATGGTGAACCATCGCGCCCCTTCAGGATAGCACGAGAGAAATATATGAGAGAGTACCTGGAATACGCGGAGTTCTATGCCGATCGTGACCAGTGGAATGAATTTTCGGCACCAGGGGTTCCGATCGCCTCGAACAAGCTTGTATCGAGGTACGTAGAGTTATTCCAGACGACAAAACGCAGGGATTTCGCGCTATGGTTAAGGCGAGCGGGAAAGTATCTTCCCCTGGCGAGGCAGATCCTGGTCGAAAACGGATTACCCGGAGAGTTGGTCTATCTGGCAATGGTCGAATCAGGATTTGATCAGCACGCGATCTCGGTAGCCAAGGCCAGGGGTTTATGGCAATTCATGCCTGAGACGGCCAGAAGGTACGGTCTTCGTGTTGATGGATGGGTCGATGATCGGTTGGACCTGGAGAGATCGACGATAGCTGCGTCCAAGTTTCTCCTCGACCTCTATGAGAGGTACCAATCCTGGGATCTTGCTATAGCAGCCTACAATGCGGGAGAGGGAAGAGTCAGCAATATAACGAGAAAGGCTGGAAGTAAAAAGTTCTGGGAGCTGGCAAGTAGAAGACAGTTCAACATCGAGACACGCTACCATGTTATCAAGTTCCACGCCGCGGTGACCATTATGAGAGACCTCGATGGATACGGTTTTTTCGATGTTGAGCTCGAACCTCCTTTATTTTTTGAAAGAGTTGATGTCCCCTCGGGAACACGTCTCGAGGATATTGCCGATATCCTTGGGATTCCGGAAATTGAGATATTCAATCTGAATCCTCAACTCATCTGCCTTGAAACCCCCCCGGACGAGCCCGTCTATTCCGTGAAGGTGCCGGTTGGCATGGCAGGAGTGATCAGGAAAAGCATTCACGCCAGGCCTATTTCTTGACATTTTTCAATGCAGAGATTAAAATAAGTAGTTTAAGCAAAACCATGCAAAATGGGATCTCTTTCGATGGACAAGCGGATGATCTTCCATTTTTATCCCATGGAGACTCGACATGAGAATGGAATTAGGCCTCACCTTCGACGACGTGCTGCTCATACCCTCATGCTCCTCGGTATTGCCGACAGAGGTCGATGTCAAGACAAGACTTACCCGTGAGCTACATTTGAAAATTCCTCTGATGAGTGCCGCCATGGATACCGTTACGGAGTCAGCCATGGCGATTGCCATGGCGCGTGAAGGGGGAATCGGCGTCATTCACAAGAATATGTCTATAGAGAGTCAGGTAGAAGAGGTAGATCGCGTAAAACGCTCGGAGAGCGGTATGATCCTGAACCCTATTACCCTCACACCTGAGAAAGAGATCAGGGATGCCAGGGCTTTGATGCGCAGGTTCAAGATTTCAGGGGTTCCCATTACAGACGATTCTGAAAGGCTTGTGGGAATCATTACCAACAGGGACCTTCTCTTTGAAACAAATCTGGATCGAAAGATAGGCGATGTGATGACACGGGAGGGATTGATCACCGCGCCTTTGGGAACAACACTCGAGGATGCTGTTGAGATACTCCACAAGAACAAGATCGAAAAACTTCCCGTTGTAGATGAAGAGGGTTTTCTCCGGGGATTGATTACCGTCAAAGATATCAATAAGAAAAGGAAATATCCACTCGCATGCAAAGACGAGATGGGGCGGCTTATGGTAGGGGCTGCCGTGGGTATTACGGATGATCTCCTCGATAGAGCGCAAGCACTCGTCGAGGCGGGTGTTGATGTCCTTGTCCTCGACTCTGCCCACGGCCATTCAGAGAGAGTCCTTGCCGGAGCAGAGAAGATTAGGGCAAATGTTGCCGATGTCCAGTTAATCGGTGGAAACGTCGCAACGGCCGCGGGAACGCTCGACATGATCAAGAGAGGTGTCGATGCTGTCAAGGTAGGGGTGGGACCTGGTTCGATATGTACGACGAGGGTGGTGACGGGTATCGGTGTCCCTCAATTTACGGCTGTCCTCGAGTGTTCGAGAGTGGCCAGGGAACATGATATCCCGGTTATCGCTGATGGGGGGATCCGCTACTCGGGTGATTTCGTAAAGGCTCTCGCGATTGGAGCCGACACCGTAATGGTGGGGAACCTGCTGGCAGGAACGGATGAAAGCCCCGGTGAAACCGTCCTTTATGAGGGAAGGAGTTACAAAATATACCGCGGGATGGGGTCTCTCGGAGCTATGAAGGCGGGGAGTGGTGACAGATATTTTCAGGAAGAGGGGATGGGATTGAAAAAACTGGTCCCAGAGGGGTTAGAGGGTAGAGTCCCGTATAAGGGAATGGTGGCTGGGATGATTTATCAGATGATCGGGGGGTTGAGATCCGGCATGGGTTATTGTGGAGCAAAAAACATCACCGAACTCCAGGAAAAAGCCAGGTTCATCCAGATTACCAGCCATGGGCTGAAAGAAAGCCATCCGCATGACATCGATGTGACAAAGGAAGCTCCAAATTATCCATGATGACCGAAGTGACTGATCTCAATGTTTTGTACAGGGATAAAAAAATCGGTGTACTGATGGGTGGGGTGTCGGGCGAGAGGGAAATTTCGTTGAAGTCGGGCACTATGGTCCTCGAGTCTCTTCAATATCAGGGATTTCATGCGGTCGGTATCGATGTCGATCGAGCTATCGCTGCAAAGCTTGAAAAAGAAGCGATAGATGTCGCTTTTATCATGCTGCACGGGCGTTACGGGGAAGATGGTTCTATTCAGGGGCTTTTAGAACAGCTCGAGATCCCTTACACCGGTTCAGGTGTCCTGGCATCGGCCCTTTCGATGAACAAGATCATCGCGAAAAAAATCTTTTTCACCGAAGGCATCCCAACTCCCGAATATATCGAGATTCCCAGAAAACCGGATATCGACCATTGGATCGGGGTAATCACGGAAAGACTCCCCTTTCCTGTGGTGATAAAGCCGGTTAACGAAGGCTCCAGTCTCGGGGTAATTATCGCGGACGACGAACCTGGCCTGAGAGAAGGGTTGAAGTTAGATATCGAGGAATATGGCGATATTTTCGTAGAGAGTTTCATAAGGGGAGCTTCTGTCACGGTCGGTATACTTGGTCTGGACGAAAAGACGCGGGCCCTCCCGATCCTCGAGTTGAGACCAAAGAGCGAGTTTTATGACTATGAGGCAAAATATACAGAGGGTATGACCGAATTTATCTGTCCCGCCCAGCTCGATAAAGAGACCACCG
Source organism: uncultured Gemmatimonadota bacterium (assembly GCA_964442125.1). GTDB lineage: Bacteria > Gemmatimonadota > CAZMKB01 > CAZMKB01 > CAZNLH01 > CAYTWO01. Next base: position 14,741 of record CAYTWO010000040.1, on the reverse strand, counting down.
ACCTTACACAACATTATGCGTTAATGGCGCATAATAGTCTGGGGTGCAGAGGTTTTTCCAGGGTAGACATACAGGTGGACTCAAGCGGCAATCCCTTTGTCCTGGAGATAAATACAATACCGGGGATGACAAATCTTTCCGATCTTCCTGCAGAGGCGGAAACGGATGGAATTGACTACAACGAACTTGTTAAAGAAATTCTGAAGAGCGCTCCACTCAACACGTGAAGATCGTGGTGAAGCCCACAGGAGAAGAGTGCCATTTTGTCACAGATGGATAATTGAGCTTTTTTGGTTGACAAATAAGAAAAAAAGTCGTATACTATATATGAGGTTTTATGTCCAGCGAGATACAAAGAGTTGTGCTTGATACAAAAGATCGCTGGTCGTTTTTAGAATATTTTTATAACCGACTTGAAGGCTCCTTTATGACTGGTGTGGAAATATAGAGTTTTGTCATGCCCGAGGAGTTTTTTTTGTTTAACATGGATGTCGCGCTACTTGAAGCGGAAATAGGGAAGGTTAAGATGGCGAATCAATTTACAATAAATGATAAAGTAATGCATCCGCACTACGGTGCTGGCTTTGTCAGGCGGGAAGGTATCAAGGTCGTCGATGGAAAGAAGATCAAATGTATAGAAATCGACACACTGTTCAAGAGTACAAAAGTGTTCGTACCACTGGAAAGCATCAAGATGGCTGGTCTGCGGAAGCCATTATCGAGAAAAAAGATGAAGGAAATCCTCGGAGTCCTCCACTCACCAAAAAAAATCTTACCGAAACGCCACCGCGCGAGGATCCAGCAACTCGAGGAAAAACTGAAAAGCGGGCGATCCGAAGATTGTGCTGCCATAATGAGAGATCTTTATGAGAGGTATACAGAGGGTAGTCTGTCGATGACAGAAAGGAGAATATTTGAGAAGGTTAGAAACCTCCTTTCAAGTGAGATTGCCATTGCTAGCAACATTTCCCTGATTAAAGGTAGAGAGAAGGTTAACAAGGAGCTTGCCAAAAAGAAACACTCTTCTGAAAAGTGAACCCTTTCACGCATCGCTGCGAAGAAAGAGAGGTCTTTAATGAGGCAGGTTGCCGCTAAGGCAAGAAGTAAGAAAGGGAGCAAGAGGAGCCTTAACTACAAAGATGAAATTCTCGATGTTTACTTGAAGGAAATTGACACTTACGCACTGATAACCCGTGAAGAAGAGTATGAACTGGCAAAGGAGATAAAGAAAGGAAAACAGGAAGCACTTGACAAGTTAGTACGATCCAACCTCCGTTTTGTCATTACCGTCGCCAAGAGATATCAGAACCGCGGTCTGGCCCTCACCGACCTCATCGCCGAGGGGAACCTTGGTTTGATCAAAGCGGCGCAGCGATTCGACGAGACAAAGGGCATTCGTTTCATTTCCTACGCTGTCTGGTGGGTCAGACAATCGATCCTTCAGGCTCTTGCCGATCAGACCCGTGTGTTTCGAATACCGATCAACCGGGCAGATGCGATCCACAAGTTGAGGAAAAAATCGAATGATCTGAGACAGGAACTTGGGCGAGAACCTACAAGCTGCGAGCTGTCGGAGGGAATGAATCTGGGTGTAGACGAGATCGGTCAGCTCCTCTCGGTTGTAAAATCTCCCTTTTCCCTCGATAATCCGGTCTTCTTCGGAGAGGATGACAGAAAGCTTCTCGAGTGTGTCTCCGATGAAGAAAGCCCCTACCCCGATGATGTGGCATATGAAAATATCCGTACCGAGGTGATCGAGAACATCCTCGGTACTTTGAAAGAGAGAGAGACCATCATCCTGACCCTCTACTTCGGACTCGGCGATCGTGACCCGATGACCCTCGAAGAGATAGGCAGTATCCTTGGGATTACACGGGAACGTGTTCGTCAGATCAAGGAAAAAGCTCTCGAGAGACTACGGCACGTATCTCGTCGAAGGAAGCTCGAGGCCTATTTGAATTGAGATACGGCACGATTGTCTGAAGGCGTTTCCGGATAAGGTTTTCGAGATGACAGGGGGGAATGGAGTCGTGGTTTGTATTATTAATATCCAGGGGGCGCAATGTCCCCTTATTTTATTACCTAATTTGAGCGATTATGTCGAGTGAGAGAATCGCTCAAATTAGGTATTATTATACCGAGCGTCATTACTTAGCCTGCTTTGTTCTGACACTCTGTGAGCGCACCTACTTAAGATGCTGTATATAGCGACAAAACGTACTGGTCAAGGAGGATTGCGAAGGTGTATTTTTCCCACCTTGTAAAGGCATGGAACCTGAGGGATACCGGGAGGTGGATGGTCTATGCCGTTGTAATAGGAGCTATCACGGGTGTGGGGGCAATTCTCTTTTACACCCTTCTCGATTATGCTTCCAGCCTCTTCATGAAATCCCTCGCAGGTTTCTATCCACCGGTGGCTGGTGGAGAGGAGGGAGTAATGAGACCCGCCGGCGTAGAAGTGAGGAGATGGATACTCCTTTTACTCCCTGCCGCAGGAGGGCTTTTTGCCGGATTGCTGATATATAAATGGGCTCCGGAGGCCGAAGGGCACGGGACCGACGCCGTCATTCACTCATTTCATCACCTCAAGGGCAGGATCAGGGGGCGGGTCCCGTTTCTAAAGGCGATATCCTCCGTACTGACTATCGGTACCGGGGGTAGTGCAGGAAGGGAAGGACCGGTCGCCCAGATAGGCGCTGGAGTCGGTTCTTTTCTGGCGGATCGTTTGAAACTGAGGAACTACGAGAGGCGAATCATGCTCCTGGCAGGCGCCGCTGGAGGAATTGGGAGTATCTTCAAATCTCCTCTCGGTGGCGCGATATTCGCGGTGGAAGTGCTTTACAAGGACGATTTCGAATCAGAAGCGTTGATCCCGGCAATTATCTCTTCGATCGTCGCTTATTCGATCTTTTGCAGTTATGCGGGTTGGGGTCCCCTCTTCACGACGCCGAATTATGTCTTTGACAATCCGGTTACACTCTTCTTTTACGCTATCCTTGGTTTGGCGTGTGCCCTGCTTGGTGTCCTTTACATTAAAGGATTCTATAGCATCCGAGATCGATTTTTCAGGAAGATCTCGATTCCCCCTCACCTGAAACCGGCGATAGGTGGGCTGCTGCTCGGTTTCCTGGCCCTCTATTTTCCTCAGGTCCTGGGCGGAGGATACGGATGGATCCAGATGTCACTGAACGGGACTCTAGCCATCAGCCTGATGCTGACCCTCTGTTTGGTGAAGATACTCGCGACTTCATTCACGATCAGTTCCGGAGGCAGCGGTGGAGTCTTCGCCCCGTCACTGTATATAGGCGCAATGCTGGGCGGGGTCTTTGGCCAGCTATTTCACCAGGTTTTTCCTGAAATCATTACCCAGCCGACATCTTTCGTTCTGGTTGGAATGGGAGCCTTCTTTGCGGGAGCGGCGAATGTTCCGATATCCGCCTTGATCCTGGTCAGTGAGATGGCAAGGAATTACCAACTTCTCGCCCCGATGATGCTTGTCTCGGCCATTGCTTACCTCTTTACCAAGCGTTGGAGCATCTACGAGAAGCAGGTCCAGAATATGACCGAATCGCCGGCTCATCTTGGCGACCTGACCGTGAATGTCCTGGAAGATGTCAAGGTACGGGATATCTTCGATAAAGAGGAAAGTGTCACGATCATTCCAGAGAATTTACCTCTAAGGGGAATTATCCCGCTCGTATACGAAAGTAAGAACTCTTATTTCCCGGTTTCGGATGACGATGGTAAACTCGTGGGGATCGTATCCCTGAAGAACATTCGAACGTTTCTCTTCGACAAGACGGTGAAAGACCTGCTGGTAGCCGGTGATCTCATGACGAGTTTCGAGGCGGTCACTATCGAGGAGAACCTCTACAGTGCACTGAAAAAATTCATCGATAATAACTACGGCCAGATTCCGGTTGTTTCGGAAATGGAGCCTGACAGGGTCCTCGGTATGCTGAGCCATGAAGACCTGATCAGTACCTACAATCGGACTATCTTGGCCAGGAAGATCGAAGAGGAATAAGCCGGCGGTGATCCCCGGATGTATGCAGTAACCACGATATTTCATGTGCATACAGCTCCAAGCTGCCCGGTCTCCCCAGGAACAAGAACCATATGAAAATTCTACTGGAATATCGTCATCTTTACATGAAGTACAGACATGATTACATCAAGGGGTTGGTCGCCCTCCTGGTCACCAACGGACTCCTTCTCACGATTCCGTGGTTGATCAAGTATGCAATCGACAGCCTGGACGAAGGCGTTGACCCGGGGAAGCTTCTCGGATACGGGGTGGCCATAGCTGGTGTGGGAACTATTCAGGCGGTTGCGCGGATCCAGTCCAGGCGGCTAATCCTCGGGAACAGCCGGAAGATTGACTACGATCTCAAAGGTCGTCTGCTGGAGAGTCTTCAACGTCTGGCGCCATCCTACTACCGGCGGACCTACACAGGTGACCTCATGTCGCGTGTGGCGCACGATGTCATGCTTGTCAGGGCACTCGGTGGTCCTGGCGTGCTTTACCTCGCTAATAGCCTCTTCATATACGTCATCGCGCTCCCGATGATGGCAGCCATCGACCCGTTCCTGACAGCCGTGGTCTTTCTCCCTTTCCCAATAATGGCCTACCTCGTCCGCGGAATGGTAGGTGACCTGAAGCGCCATTCACTGATGGCTCAGGGAACACTCGGTTTGTTGAATACGGTGGTTCAGGAGACGCTGAACGGGATTTCCGTCGTAAAGGCATTCAGAATGGAAAATCGCCAGGAGGAGCGATTCCGGGATCTTAACGGCGAACTGATGTCCAGAAATCTCGACCTGGCGAGGACCATGGGCCGGATGATTCCCCTGGTGATTACAGCTGGTGGAGTTGGAGCCATCGTGATCCTCTATTACGGGGGGAAGAAGACCATCGAGGGATCTATATCGTATGGCGATTTCGTGGCATTCTTCGCCTACCTCTGGATGCTGCTGCGACCGACGGTCGCCCTCGGTTGGATCCTCAGCCTGATTCAGCGCTCTAAGGCGGGCTTCGAAAGGCTGGATGAGGTCCTTTCGGCAGAGATTACGATCTCCGACCCGTCCGAACCACTCCCCCTTCCTTCCCAGCCGGGAAAGATTGAGATCCGGGATTTGGACTACGGGTACGAGGGAGGGAATGGAGGCGCCGCTGGTAGAAGAGAGGTACTTCGAGGAGTTTCCCTGACCGTGGAATCGGGGGAGCTGATCGCTATTATCGGTCGGGTAGGATCAGGGAAATCGACGCTTCTACGGGCGATCCCACGGCTGATCGAGGTTCCTCCGGGCTCCGTATTCTTCAACGGGAGCGATATCAACCGTCTGTCGCTGGCCGACATACGCCGAGAGGTAGGATATGTGCCTCAGGATGACTTTCTCTTCTCGGCGACGATAGCCGAGAACATCAGGTTCGGCCGCCCCGGAGCGGGGATGCCGGAAATCGAGAATGCCGCCCGACTGGCATCGATCCATTCGGAGATCGTCTCATTCCCCGATGGATACAAGTCCCTCGTTGGAGAACGAGGCCTTACCCTGTCAGGCGGACAGCGCCAGAGGATCGCTCTGGCTCGCGCCTTCCTGATCGATCCGTCGATCCTTGTCCTCGACAACGCGATGGCTCACGTGGACACGGAGACGGAGGAAGCGATCCTCACAGGCATACGCAGGTACCGCGAGGGTCGTACTATCCTTCTGGCAACCAACCGACTGGCAGGTATAGACCTGGCTGATCGTGTGGTGGTCCTCGAGGAGGGAACCATATCAGCGGTCGGCAGCCACCGCCAGCTCCTTGACGGATCGAAGATCTACAACGAAATGGTCGAGCAGCAGAGCTTGGCAAGGGAACTCGATGAACTCTGAAGATTCCATGAACGACAGGCAGAAAACGAAGCTTACGCGGGGTGACCTGCGGATACTCCGGCGTCTCGCCTCGTATCTCCATCCCCAGCGTTGGCTTGTCACTATTTCTCTGTCTCTAACGGTGCTCATGACAGGGATCCAGCTCGCTCAGCCGTATTTGATCAAGGTGGCGATCGATACCCACATCCGGGAAAACGATCTCGATGGACTCAGGATGGTGGCTGTAGCCTTCCTGGTACTGCTCCTATCCGAGGCGGTTCTCAATTATTTCCAGATATATATCACCCAGCTGACCGGCCAGCGGGTGATGCGACACATCCGGGAAAAGGTCTTCGCGCATACACAGAGGCTTTCCCCATCGTTCTTCGACAGGACACCCGTCGGGAAGATCATGACAAGGGTAACCAGCGACGTCGAGACCCTAAACGAGTTTCTCTCTCAGGGGGTTGTGGCGATCATGCAGGACCTGATCCTCCTCGCGGGGATCCTCACGGTCATGATCGCGTTGAATTTTCAGCTCACGTTGGTCACTTTTGTGGTTATTCCATTCCTCCTCGTCGCCGTAAGCCTGCTGCGTCAAAGGCTCCGCTACCTCTATGACCGGGTGAGGACCTTTGTCGCCCGGATCAACGCTTTCCTCCAGGAATCGATCTCGGGGATGGATGTAATTCAGGCATTTGTTCAGGAAGAAGATAACCTCGAGCGCTTCGATCGTCTGAACCGTCAGCATCTCGACGCCAACCTGAGGACGGTCTTTTTCGCGTCGATTCTATCGGCGGTGATTGAGCTGGCGAGCGTCCTCTCGATAGTGCTCGTTATCTGGTATGGTGGTCGAGGAATCCTTTCCGGGACGATCACGCTTGGGATCATGGTGGCCTTCGTGGATTACATACGCCGCTTTTACCGGCCGATCGAGGACCTGAGTGACCGGTACGACATCATTCTCCGGTCGGTGGTTTCCGCACGGAAAATTTTCGATCACCTGGACACGGAGGCAGAGATCCGTGATACCACGACACCGGTTCCCCTGACTTCTTTCGAGAGAGGGATCGAGTTTGATGGGGTAAGCTTCGCCTACCTGCCGGACGAGCCGGTTCTGAAGGATATCTCCTTGCGGATCGAAAAAGGGGAGAAGGTAGCGGTTGTCGGGGCCACCGGTTCGGGGAAATCGACGCTGATCAAGCTCTTGAACCGATTCTACGACGTCGACGATGGTGCCATTCGAATCGACGGTGTTGACATCAGGGAGGTTCGGCAGGAAGATCTCAGGGCTCTCATGGGACTCGTCCAGCAGGACGTATTCCTCTTCAGTGACACGATCGAAAGCAATATCAACCTGAGGGGAACGCTGGGACCCGGCGTCGTGAAGGCTGCGGTACGAGCGGTACAGGCTCACCGCTTCATCGAGAATCCCGACCGGGGTTACTCCGCCTTTCTGGGTGAGAGGGGAGCCAGCCTCTCCTTCGGGGAGCGCCAGCTCCTAGCCTTTGCTCGAGCACTCGCCCTGGACCCGCCGATCCTCATCCTCGATGAGGCGACCTCGAGCGTCGACGCCCATACCGAGAGGCAGATCCAGCAGGCGCTGAAGGTCCTCCTTGAGGACAGGACAGCGCTGATCATAGCCCACCGGCTCTCAACCATCAGGGAGGTCGACCGCATCGTCGTCATGCACAAGGGGGAGATCAGAGAAGAAGGATCCCACAGAGACCTCCTCCAGCGGGACGGCATCTACAAACGTCTCTATCGCCTTCAGTATGAGCTGGGGCCGGCCCGGAAGGCGTCGTGACAGATCTGTCCATAGGTAATACGGCATTGGGTCGTGTACAGGCACCAAATCCCGCTATCATGTGAAAAACTATCCGAATTTCACTTGACAATTACCTACGATCCGTGATATCTTCCCACCACGGTAAGAGAGGAAATTTTCAGTTTCCTATTATATTCGATATGAATGATATGCTCTACTATTGAGCTACTGTGGTGTTGGTAAACTGTAACCTATCCCAACGCTTTATTGAGGGCCAATCCATGTTCATACTCACCGGGCTTCGAACGCTGGATGGACCGCCGGCAGCTGCTATGGAGCCCTCTCCTCTCAATCTAGTATCGTACAACGTGTGGGGTCTTGGTCGGTCTTAGATCCCGGAACAGACAAGATCCGATTCGTTTCATTTGGAATCGAGGGTATAGCTATGTCAAGTTCACCCGTCTATGTCATGATAAGTCGTTCGATTGAAGTCCCCCATGGACCAGTGACATGACTTTCAAGTACTTGCGCAACTTCTTGGAAAGACTCCAGCAGAGCGATCACGTGCACATGATCCTGCTCGCCGTCGTGATTGGCTTGGGCGGTGGTCTGGGGGCGGTGGTTTTCCGCCTCTGCATCCGCCTGTTCAATATGATTGCCTGGCAGCAAGCCTCCTATACGTTCGAGTATGTAAGCGGACTCCCCGCGTGGTGGAAGGTCCTGGCCCCGGCTATAGGGGGTCTGTTTGTCGGCTTTATCACGTGGCGCGTAGCCCAAGAAACGAAGGGCCATGGTGTTCCCGAGGTCATGGAAGCCATTGCCCTGCGAAGTGGTCGAATCCGGCCGCGAGTCGTCCTGGCAAAGCTTATCGCTTCCGGTATCTGTATCGGTTCCGGCGGCTCGGTGGGGCGTGAGGGACCCATCGTCCAGATCGGCTCAGCGCTCGGCTCCACTATCGGCCAGTGGCTAAATATGGATGCCCGACGGTTGCGTACTCTGGTCGGTTGCGGGGCCGCAGCCGGGATCGCCGGGACCTTCAACGCGCCGGTCGCTGGCGCCCTTTTCGCCGTCGAGATCATCCTGGGCGACTTCGCGGTGACCCAGTTCTCGCCAATCGTGATATCGTCGGTGGGAGCGACTGTGGTGAGCCGCTACTTCCTCGGCGACCAGCCGACCTTCGCCGTACCGGGCTATAGCTTGGTCAACCCCTCGGAGCTCCTGGCGTACGTCGTCCTCGGCATCCTGGCCGGGATGACTGCACTCGCCTTCATCCGATCGCTCTATGGAGTCGAGGATATCTTCAACTGGCTGCCGCCAGGTATCCAGCCGTACAAGACGCTCCTGGGCGGCGCACTCATCGGCGTGATCGGCTTGTGGGCACCTCATATTTTCGGGGTCGGCTACTCAGCGATCAGCGAGGCGCTGCGAGGTAATATCGTTTGGGGACTCATGTTTGCACTGGTCGCGGCAAAAATCCTCGCCGTGTCCATTACCCTAGGATCAGGAGGATCCGGCGGGATATTTGCACCTTCTTTGTTCATTGGCGCTATGCTGGGTGGCGCTATCGGAACGGTGGTCCACACCATTTGGCCTATCGGTACGGCCGATGCCGGCGCATACGCCCTTGTGGGTATGGGCGCCGTGACGGCCGCTGCTACCCACGCTCCACTCACGGCCATCATCATCATATTTGAGATGACCGGGGACTACAAGATCATCCTGCCGTTAATGATCAGTTGCATCATCGCGACCTTGCTCGTCATGCGCTTAAAACGGGAATCCATCTATACGCTCAAGCTCCTTCGCCGTGGTATTGATATTCAAAAGGGTAAGATGATCAATGTGCTCCAGCATGTCCCGGCCCGCGATATCATGCGACCCGTAGAGGTCACCCTCCCCGCCAGCTCCACGCTCTTCTCGATCATCTCCAGCTCCCTCGACAACCCGGGCAGTACCCTCTTCGTCACGAACGAAGAGGGTTTCTTGGAGGGAATTATCGCCACCGATCACTTACGGCCGGTGATCCAGGACGCCCAATCCCTGGGTTCCCTGTTGATTGCTGAGGACCTAATGGTGGCGTCGGGCTTCCCCAAAATCACAGCCGACGAGTCGCTCGCCGAAGTGATGAAGTTTCTCGCCGGCTATAGAGGCGAGGTGCCAGTACTTGAGGATGGTATCCTCGTGGGAGTGATATGGCCGGAGGACGTGATCAAACGCTACAACACCGAGATCTTCAAGCGCGATATGGCCGGCAGCATGGTCTCCAGCGTCTCCCGGGAGAGGGGCTTTGAGACCATACCCATGGCCAGCGATGCCGTCGTGGCCGAGGTCCCCGTTCCGCGCCTATTCATCGGGCGGATGATCCATGAGCTGAACATCAGGCAGAACTTTGGCACCACCGTTCTGATGATCAAGCAGCAGACTGAGGAGGGTGAGGGGCGACTCAACACGGCTCCGGGACCAGACTATACTTTCCGAAAGGGCGACATAATGCTGATTCTCGGACCGAGTTCGGAGTTGCCCTACCTTAGGAGCGGTATGCCGAGGTCCGGCAAATGAACCGGAGGAGATGACTCGATATTGGGTCATACAATTGGTTCGAAGAGGAATAGTACAGAAAAATAGACAGTCACCATTTATTTTCCCTGACAGGTCTATCGTGTCAGGACCATCTTGCGAGTGTCTCGAAACTCCCCGGCGCGGATCCGGTAGAGGTAGATGCCAGATGGTACTGGTTCGTTCTTCCCGTCTCTGCCGTCCCAGTGGACCATGTAAACTCCACCTTCCACTTTCTCATCGACCAGTTTCCGGACCATACGCCCCCTGACGTCATAGATAGCCATGTCAACGTCCACAGATCCCGCATTACGGGGGATGGAGTACTGGAGGGTGGTCGATGGATTGAAGGGATTCGGGTAGTTCTGGGAAACCGAGAAGGCCCTGATATTGATCAGACCTGCCTGGTCATCATCCCCGATATCCACCGGCGAGAGGACTAATGGGACATCGATGTAAGTGGGGCTTCCATCCTCGACGATAACGACCGGATCCGTGTAGTCTTCATATCCATCCTTGCGTACGTGGAGGACGTAAGCCTCGGGTCCACGGACCATCTTGTAAAATCTTCCATAGTGCGGTTCACTCATACGTGGCCGGTTGATCGGGTATTCGCCCTCGATCGATACCTCCGCGACGAGTGGTTCCAGGGTCTCTGAGTCGTAGACATGACCGACGATACTCGAACCGTGCACACGGTTGAGCAGGGTGAAGATCCCGTCGACGTTCTCCTGGGCGATCTGATTGATCCGGTTGGGTCCTGATGGCATGAACTCTGTCGCCGTCTCGATAAGATAGCCCTGCATCCCATACTCCCAGTACATCCAGTTGTACGACTGCCCGGCCCCGTAGAAAGGAGCACTGCAGTCGTAGGAACTGTAACCGTTCTCCCGGGTGATCGACTCGGCCATATCCTGACAAAGGTCGAGTCCCGCCGGATCATACCCGCAGTAGCCGACATATTCGCTGTAGCTGTGAAAGCATATACCCGCCACGATCGCCTCACGTCCGACGAGGTCGCGTTCCATCTGAGATTCGTTTTCTGAGAAAGGTGCGGGTCCCCTGTAAACGATGTGGCACGGTTCCGGACTCCCCGCGTTTTCCCATCCCTCCACGTAGTTCCGGTTCAGGTCGACACCGTCGGGCATGGAGGGATAGTAGTCATCGCACCATTCCGGCACGATTCCGTCGAAGATACCGTTATTATTGTTGTCCCTCTTGTTCTTTCGCCACCATGGATTCTCGATCCCCGTCTGGACATAGAGGTAACCCTCCGTGTTCTTGATTGGGATGACCCAGATCTCCGTCTCGTCGATGAGGTGTGTGATCGTGGAGTCGATGCCGTAACTCGTGATCAGGGTGTCGACCAGTGCCATGCAGACATTTGTGTTGACCGGCTCCCTTGCGTGGATAACCGCGTCTATGAGGATGTCGATCTCGTCTTCCTGCTGTTCCGGATTGTCCGAGATCTTGAGTCCCCATATCGTCACGCTGTCACGGGTCGAGACACCGAGGCTCTCCATCGAGGCGATGTTCGGGAAGTTAATAGAGATTGTGGTGAAGATATCGTACACCTCCTGGTATGAATAGTATTCCTCGGTCCAATAGTTGGTATCACGAGCCATCGATTCGAAGGGGATCGTGGCTGCCTCGAGGAGTGCGACCTCACTTCGAGGTAGCTCGTAGTCATAGCTCCGGTTCAATCGAGACGCGGGTATCTCGGAGAGATGGTAAGGTTCTAACCGTTTGAGGATCTCGATCTGGTCCTGGCTGGCAGGGGTAACCCGAACCTTGACGATGTCGTTCTCCAGCGCCGTTTCTGGTCTGAGGGAGGTTGAACCGGTCTGGAAGGTCAGGATCAGGAGGATAAAGAGTTGGGGAAGGAGAACAGAGAGGGTCTTTTGCATGACATACTCCCTTGGGAAAAGTGACGTTGATCCGTAACGAAAAACGAGATGAGTAAGTCGTGTCAAATATCCTTAATAATTGACACCGTTTCACCCGGTGTATTATTATTTCACTCCACTGTGGAGACGATCTGTATTGAGCATGGTGTATGATTGCTTGGAAACAGCCGGATTCCCATTCAATATACGCCGACAGGGGAAATATGTTTCAACCTAATTTGAGAGAATCGCTCAACTTAGGTTCAATACAGGCAGATCCAAAAATGGAGGAGATAATTTTCTATGGATAAACTGAAAAAACGAATGAGAGAACTGACCGGCAGGGTCACCGAGAACAACCTGTGGAGACAGCGGGAATGCTTCAACCTTATCCCGTCTGAGACCACTCCCAGTACACTGGTGAAGGTCTGCGAGATATCTGACCCGGCTGGACGTTACGCCGAACACAGGACGATGAAGGGGGAAGAGGTCTATTTTTACCAGGGAGTCGATTTCATCCGGGATATCGAGATCGAATTGCAGACGGAACTGGCCAGGTTCTTTAGCGCTTCGCTCGCTGAGGTTCGTCCGATCAGTGGTCAGATGGCCAATGAGGTTGTATTCAAGGCTATGGTAAAGCTCCTGAATTCAAGACGTGCAGGGGACCAGCCTTTTCGCAGGATGGGTGGGGTGATGAACAACGATCTCGCACTGGGAGGACACCTGAGCGCGCAACCGATGGGCTCTCTCTTCAATTTTGTGGATGTCGATCCATCGACGGGAAAGGAACGGGTGATCAACTTCCCTGTACTGGAGGACGATCCCTACAGGATCGATCCGGATAAGATGGTCACCCTGATAGAGAGAGAAAGACCCGATCTGATCATTTTCGGGAAGAGTATGTTTATCTACCACGAGCCTGTCAGAGAGGCTGTCGAGGCGATCCGATCCCTCGAGCCGGTGCCATTCATCATGTACGACATGGCCCATGTCCTCGGGTTGTACGGGGCATTCCAGCGTCCTCTCGAGGAAGGTGCCGACGTCGTGACGGGGAGTACCCACAAGACCTTTTTTGGTCCCCAGAGGGGGGTGGTCGTCAGCGGTCTAGACCCCGAATCCCCGAAAGGTACCCTCTGGAAGTGGATCGTAAACCGTGCCTTCCCGGGTTCGACGAGCAATCATCATCTCGGTAGTCTGCTCGCCCTCCTGATAGCTGCCTGTGAGATGAATACCTTTAAAGAGGAATACCAGGGCAAGGTTATCTCGAATGCAAAGGCATTCGCGAAAGCGCTGGCAGATGAAGGACTCCAGGTCGAAGGAGATCCTGCATGGGGTTACACCGAGACGCACCAGGTTCTCCTGCGCGTCGAAGGGCATGGTAATGGAATAGAGATTGCCAGGAGGCTGGAGGATAGCAATATCATCACGAACTATCAGGCCCTTCCGGGAGATGAGAGCTTTCTCGAACCGAGCGGTATACGGATGGGAGTCCAGGAAATGACACGTTTCGGCATGGAAGCCGACGATTTTGGCCGTCTCGCCGAGATTGTTGCCAATGTCATCTCCGGTAACCGGGAGATGGTGGAAGAGATCAAGCTGTACAGGAAGAATTTTCAGGAGATGCGTTACACATTGCCTCCCCGGGAAGGCGCTCAACTGGCGGCGGAGGTCCTATCTTCGATCTTTCCGTCATCGGAATATGCCGGCAGGTTTGCCGAGAACCTTCTCGAATTCACGCAGGACCCCTAAGGTCCTCAACGTGTCGGTTCGATGAGGTAGCGGAGGAATGGAGATAGAATAGGAATCGCCTGACGAGACATTGTTCAAAGAACATGTAAAGCAGGCAATAAATGCTGCCATTTCCTGAGTGATCTGCTTCTCTATCGTTTCATGTACTACCTTCAGTCTCTTTAGTTCCCGCATCCTCATCGCGATTATGTCCTGCCTGGCCAATAATACCTCCCTTCATTGATGAGATATTATAACCGCCTTTTAGGACATTTCTACTTTGCTAATTTAGGACATTATCACGTTAGCAGGACACGAAGACAGGCCTTCCCGGAGAGAGAGGTTAAAAACTGTAAAATAGCACGGCCGGAGATAGGTAGTGGGAGAAAATCGTGTGGCTTTTATGCGACTGGGAGGTCGCTCTCTTATTCGGGAAATTTTACGAATACGGGATTCGTGAAGGAGAGCACTCGGTGTTCGAAAGTCAGGTACCTATAGAGACCGGTCGAAGGCGGTTGAATACCCGGGAGTGGCAGCTCGATCCCCGCCTCCAGGATGGCCCAGGAATCTTCGGTAAAATCATGAATCAGGGTCTCTTCGTATCGAACAAGATCGGCAGGGTCGGTGGAGTACAGATCATCAGGTATCGTCGAGCTCACGTCGATGACCTGCGCTTCTTCGCCGTTTACGATCAATCTGACCTCGTGGACCGGGATCCACGGCACAGCTTGAACCCTGATTGAGACAGATAGGTTAGCAACGCCCATTGAATCGATGTAGACCGTATCGCCGAGACCTTTCCCATCGATGAAAAGGTCGAGGATTGGACCCGTCGTTACAAAGAGATCACCGTAAAGAACCGAATCGACTACCGCGTTCTCCTCGGGAGTTCCAAACCCATCCATGTTGACGAGGCTGGAGGCCACATAGTTTCTCGGGTAACC
>CAYTWO010000039.1:9874-19189 GCA_964442125.1 uncultured Gemmatimonadota bacterium | reverse complement strand
CTTGCGGGAATGACGACATCCTGTGGGCTGATTGTTTTCGCCTTTTGTTCACGTAGCTCGAAGCGGGCGCGAAAACACAAAGGGCCACGAAGACAGCTGAAAGAGAAGAGCGACAACGAATACCATGGGCAAAGATATCCTGCATATCGACCTGGACGCCTTTTTCGCGTCGGTGGAACAGGCCTGCAATCCCCGCCTCAGGGGCAGGCCCGTCATAGTCGGCGGAGACCCGAACGGTCGGGGGGTGGTATCCGCCGCCTCCTACGAGGCCCGAAAATATGGTATCCACTCCGCCATGCCGATGGCGAAGGCAAAGAGGCTCTGTCCGGACGGCGTATTCCTCAGGGGAGATTTCCGCAAATACAGCGCTGCCTCCCGGGAGATACGCCGTATCCTGATGGACTATTCCCCACGGATAGAAGTCGTCTCGATTGACGAGGCTTACCTCGACCTCGGCGGTCTCCGGCGGCTCTTCGGCGCCCCGGTGGATATCGCGGATCGTATCCGCAAGAAGATCGAGGGAGAGCTGCGTCTCAGCGCCTCGATGGGACTATCCACGAACAAGCTCGTCTCCAAGGTGGCCTCCGATTGCGCTAAACCTGGAGGTATGGTCCAGGTGATCGCCGGCTATGAAGGCCGGTTTCTCGCCCCCCTCCCAATCGCACGACTCCCCGGGGTCGGGAAGAAGATGGAAGTGCGACTCAACGACCTCGGCATCTTTACCATCGGAGATCTGGCCGGCCTCGACAGGAGACTCATCGAGAAGGCGCTCGGCACGTACGGTCTCCACCTCTACGACCACGCCCGCGGTGAAGGAAGTATCACCTTCAGGGAAGATCGAGCTCCATCGTCTATAAGCCGTGAGACCACCTTTGATACGGATACGGCAGACCGGGACCACCTCGAGGGGACACTCATCGCACTCACCGAACGCGCATGTAAGGCTTTGAGGGAAGCGAACATGTCAACCAGAACGGTGACCGTAAAACTCAGGTACTCCGATTTCAAGACAGTCACCGGTTCCGTCACCCTGAACCTCGCCACGTCCACGGATCACGAGATCATCTCTGCCGCACTCGATGCACTCACCCGGCTCTGGACCAGGAGGGCGAGGATTCGCCTGATAGGGGTCTCTCTCTCCAACTTTTCCCGCCTCCCCTGTCAGATGGAGCTCTTCCCCCGTCGGGACGACAAGCGACACAGGTACCTTTACGGCGCGATCGATGACATCAGGGACAGGTTCGGTTTTAACGCCATCACGAGGGGAAAGGTACTGATGACCGGAGGAGAGGACGGAACCGTACGATCTGTCTGCCGAAGTGACCCCAGGCTGCCACAATCTACGGCACAGCGGCGACATGCCCCATGAAGCCCGCCTTCGTCCATCTCCACTGCCATAGCAACTACTCCTTCCGCTCCGGCGCCATGTCGATCGATGATCTCCTGGAGGGGGCCCGAAGACTGGACATGCCAGCCATAGCCCTGACCGACACCAACGGACTCTACGGGGCAATCCCCTTCTACAAAAAAGCGGTCGACAGCGGCATAACGCCGATCCTCGGGACCGAACTGGATGATCCCGCAACCGGGGGAACCGCGGTGTTAATCGCGAGGAACAACAACGGATTTGCCGAGCTGTGCCGGCTCATCACCGAGCGACGGCTCGAAGGGACCTTTCGGTTGAAGGACGCCCTGATGAACCTTGGATCCGACGTTTTCGTGCTGACGGCAGCCGTCGACCTCCTCTACAGCCTCTCGGAGGGCCGTCCACCCGGAACGACATACGCCGAGATCAGCGATATGATAGATCCTGCCAGCGCAGTCCGGATCTCCCGCCTTCACCGCGTCTGCAGGGAGACTGGGCTCCCGGCGGTAGCCACGAATGACGTCCATTTTCTCAGCCCCACAGACCACGAGCTCCACCGGGTGCTGTCGGCCATCAGGAGGAGGACGACGTTAACCGATCTGCGCGATGGAGAATGCGCGCCGCCGGAAGCATGGCTCAAGCCCCGGCATGAAATGGAGCGCCTCTTCCAGACCTGGCCATCAGCCATTCACAACGCTTCCCGTATAGCGGAAGCCTGTGAGGTGAAGTTCCAGCTCAGAGAGCCCCGACTCCCCACCTTTCCGCTCCCGCCCGGAGAGACTCCCTTCTCACGCCTCTGGAGGCTCTGCTTCCGTGGCGCCATGAGACGTTTCAGGCCGCTTCGTCCGGAGGTCATCGACCGCTTGAGCGCCGAACTGAAGGTTATCGACTCTCTCGGCTTTGCCCCCTATTTCCTTCTGGTGTGGGATATCGTCAGGTACGCGAGGCGTCGGCGTATACCGTTGATAGGGAGGGGTTCGGCCGCCAACAGCATGGTCTCCTATGTCCTCGGGATCACCGAGATCGATCCCCTCGAGCACAACCTCTTCTTCGAGAGGTTCCTGAACCCGGAGAGGAGTTCTCCACCAGATATCGACATCGACTTCTGCTGGAAACGGAGAGATCATGTGCTCGATTACGTCTACAAAAAATACGGCGCCGACCGTGTCGCCATGATATCGACCCACGTTACCTTCAGGACACGATCCGCCGTGAGAGAGGTGGGGAGGGCAATGGGACTCCCCCCCACCGAGATATCTGCTTTCACCAGCAGGATCCCCCACTGTCGAGAACTCGACGTCGAGCGGATGTGGAACGATTTTCCGAAGTTCAGGGAGCTCCCCCTCGAACGGGAGCCTTACCGGACGATCCTGGAACTCGCCGGCCGTATAACCGGTTATCCCCGCCACCTCTCGGTTCACCCGGGCGGAATCGTGGTGAGCCCGCATCCCCTCCTCGATGTGGTCCCGCTCGAGCGGGCAAGAAAGGGTCTGGTAGTGACGCAGTACGACATGTTCGGCGTCGAGGACCTGGGCCTGATCAAGATAGACCTGCTCAGCCAGCGTTCCCTTTCGGCACTGGCCGACACGCTGGAGATGCTTGAACGCAACGGCTCTCCGGTTCCGAACATGGAAGACAAGGAGAATGTCCAGCGGGACGAGGCGACCCGGCAACTCATCCGGGATGGAAAAACGATCGGCTGCTTCTATATCGAATCGCCCGCCATGCGCTCCCTCCTCAAAAAGCTGAGGGTCGATGACTTCGAGATGCTGACCGCCGCCAGCTCGATCATCCGACCGGGGGTAGCAGAGAGCGGAATGATGCAGCAGTTCATCGAGTGTCACAAGGGGCAGCGGGAACCGTCTTACCTCCACCCTGGGATGAGAGATCTCCTCATCGACACCTATGGCGTGATGATTTATCAGGAGGATGTAATCAAGGTGGCACACGAGGTAGCCGGCATGTCCCTCGGCGAGGCAGACCTCCTCCGCAGGGCTATGAGCGGCAAGATGCGCTCACGTGAGACGATGAGCCGCCTTCGTGATCGATTCATCGGCGGGGCACTGAAACGGGGAGTCCCATACGAGACGACCGAAGAGATATGGCGGCAGATCGAAAGCTTCGCGGGTTACGCATTCTGCAAGGCCCACAGCGCTTCCTACGCGCTCCTCTCCTTCAAGGTCGCCTATCTCAAGGCCCACTACCCGGCCGAGTTCCTGGCTGCAGTCATCACAAACCGGGGCGGCTTCTATCACCACACGACGTACATCGAGGAGGCGCGCCGCATGGGAATCCGGTTTCTCCCCCCCGATGTCAACAGGAGCCACTCCGGCTTCACCGCGCGGGAAGGAGAGATCAGGACGGGGCTGATGCAGATCAAGGGACTCACGGCCAGAACACTCAAGAGTATCGACGAAGAACGACGGACGGGCGATAAATTCCTGTCCCTTCGAGACTTTCAGGAAAGAACCGGAGCAGACTTCTCCGAGATGGAGCAACTGATTCGTGCCGGTGCCTTTGCCTCCCTCGGTATGACGAGGCCGGAACTCTTGTGGCGTCTCTACCTCATGGATAAAGAAGCGCGGAGGACCGGCGGATCCCGGAGAAAGCCCCTCTTTCCCGAGCTCCCGAAAGTAGAGAGTTTTCCCGCCATACCAGAGCTGCCGGAGTATCCCCTGGAGCGTCAGCTCGCGCTGGAGGTCGAAACCATCGGCTACAACACCGGCCGGCATCCTCTACAGGCCTTCCGGCACCTGTATCGGAGCATGGAATTGACGGAAGCGGCAGGGCTCAAGGCAATGAAGGGGAAGAAGGTCAAACTTCTGGGGTGGCTGATCGCCTCAAAAAAGGTCGACACCCGAAACGGGGCGCTCATGGAATTCCTATCCCTGGAGGATCTCACGGACACCTTCGAGGTAGTCCTCTTCCCCGCGACCTACCAGCGGTATGGCGCCATCATCCGGGACAGGGGACCATATATCATTTCTGGAAAGGTTCTGGAAGAGAGTGGATGTTACACGATCACCGCGGAGCGAGTAGGGCGGGCGATGGTTACTCCTCCTCTTCCATCTCCCTGGAACTCCCCTCCCCCAGGAATCCCCCCTCAAAGGCCTCACTGAAGTCGAAGACGTTGACGAAATCTTCCTTCGAATCTTCCTCGGTCTTTATCAGGATTCCCCAATCGAGGAGATTGAATATCAGTTCCCCGAAATCTTCGGTTGAGGAAATACCCCAATGGTCCAAAACCGACCGGGCAAAGGGGCCGAACTCCTGGATAGCCAGTTCCCGACATTTCTCACACAATTCTTTTCCCGTGATGTGCCGGCGCTCCTGCAGCGAGTCGGCGGCTTTGTTGAGGGCGGAGAGGACGAAGATATATGCCTTTTCGCGGTATCGGAGGTCCTTTGTGATTATCTTACCGATAATTTCGTACAGGTCAGGGGATTTACTCATTTACCCGCCTTTTTTTGATCGGCTGTTCTTCTTCCTGGATGCCTTACCATTTTCTCTCAACGAGTATTTCAATACGTCCGAAACGTGATCCACCATAATAAACTGCATTTCATCGGTGATTTCCTTTGAGATCTCTGTCAAATCACTCCGGTTGCCTTCCGGCAGTATGACGGTTTTTATCCCGGCTTCCTTCGCCGCGAGGATCTTTTCCCTGATACCCCCTACCGCGAGGACCTTACCCCTCAGTGTAATTTCTCCAGTCATCGAAACGTCGTGCCTGACAGGTCTACCGCTGAGGATTGAGGTGAGTGCCGCAAGGATCGAGACACCCGCCGAAGGTCCATCCTTTGGAGTGGCGCCGGCAGGGATATGTATGTGAAGGTCGTAATTCTTGAATGCCTCTCCGGGAATTCCCCAATCTGACGGGTTTGACTTGAGGAAACTCAGTGCAGCCTGGGCCGATTCCTTCATGACATCACCCAGGTGTCCCGTCAGCTGTAACCTTTTCCCCGTTCCCTTCATCCGGGTCGCCTCGATGAACATGATCTTACCGCCAACCGCAGTCCAGGCCAATCCCGTGGATACCCCTATCTCATCCTTTCGACCGGCTATCTCGGAGGCATACTTCTCGGGTCCGAGGTAATCGATGAGATTGTCCACCGTGACCCGCTTCTTCTTTTTATCACCACTTACAACAGATACGGCTACCTTCCTCAAGATCTTCCCGAGCTCCCGTTCGAGGTTACGCACCCCGGCCTCGCGCGTGTACTGCTGGATCACCTTACGAATGACACCGTCGGTAACGAGAACGTGCGATCGCTTCAGACCTGATTCGCTCAACCTCCTAGGTAAGAGGAATTTCTTAGCTATGCTCTGCTTTTCCTCCGAGGTATAGCCGGGAATCTCGATGACCTCCATCCTGTCCTGCAGAGCGGAAGGGATCGGATGAATCAGGTTCGCCGTTGTGATAAAGATGACCTTTGAGAGGTCAAAAGGGACTTCCAGATAGTGATCCGAAAAAACATGATTTTGCTCTGGATCGAGGGCCTCGAGGAGAGCGGACGAAGGATCTCCCCTGAAATCGATTCCAAGTTTATCAATCTCGTCGAGCATGAAGACCGGATCCTTCGCCTTGGTCTTCACGACACTCTGGATGATCCGTCCCGGCAATGACCCGACGTACGTGCGGCGGTGTCCGCGTATCTCAGCCTCATCACGAATTCCACCAAGAGACACCCTGCAAAAACTCCTGCCAAGCGCTTCAGCAATAGATCGCCCCAGGGAGGTCTTTCCCACACCAGGTGGACCCGCAAAGCAGAGGACCGGACCCTTGACATCCGGTTTCAGTTTTCTGATCGCAAGGTATTCAACGATCCTCTCCTTGACCTCATCCAGGTCATAATGATCCCTGTCAAGGATCTCCCTTGCCTTTTTGATATCTATTTTACATCCGGTCTCCAGTTTCCATGGAAGAGAGATCAGCCAGTCAAGGTATGTTCTGGACACATGATATTCGGCTGAGGAGACCGGCATCCTGCTCAGGCGAACCAGTTCTCTATCTGCCGCCTCCCTGGCCTCATCAGACATTTCAGCCCTCTCGATCGCCCGTGTCAGATCCTCCATCTCTTTCGATCGTTCGTCTCCCTCCCCCAGCTCATCCTTGATCACCTTGAGCTGTTCACGTAAAAAATATTCCCTCTGGTCTTTCGTCAGCTCTCCCTTCGCTTTCTTCCTGATATTATCCCCTAACTCCAGCACCTTGAGTTCTCTCATCAGGATACGGACAAGGAAGTTCAGGCGCTTGCGAACATCCAGTGTCTCCAGGACCTGTTGTTTCTCCGTAATGCTGATATCCATATTGGCAGCTATGAAATCGGCCAGTTTTGCGGTGTCGCCTATCTTCAGGATCAATTCCTGAAGGTCTTCTGTCAGATCAGGGGAAAGTTGTATTATCTTCTGGAAGAATTCCAAGGCATTCCTCTTGAGCGCCTCGATTTCCACTTTATTCCTTTTCCTCGAGACAATCGGTTTGATCGTGGCGATCCCCTTCTTTCCATCGATATCACTTACCTCTACCCTGGAGACTCCTTGAATCATCAGCCTGACAGAGCCACTCGTCATCTTGAGCATGCGAACTACGGCACCGACCGTTCCCACCTTATAAAATCCGCTGCCATCTTCCTTGAGTGTGAGTAGAGCCAGAAGTTTGTGGCTGGAAAGCGATTCATTTATTCGCTTGATCAAGATCTCGCTTGTAATAGCGAGCGGGATGACAATATAGGGGAAAACAACTACATCGCTCATCGGAAGGATAGGTAGAGCGGTTGGGATTTTGATATCTTCGATTGCGTGTTTTTCTTGGTTTACGTTTTCAAGCATACGTCCTCCTTTGGAGTCGAGAACTATATGCCGCTGATCGTGATCGGGAAGTAACCGGTTACCCGGGCAGGAGCCTTCTTCAATTCCACATATATAATTCCTCCCTGATAATTTGCCTCAATCGATCGCGGATCGATCGGTCTCTTAAATCGAATATACCTCTCGAAATGGCCTGAATTGATCTCCATCCGGTGGTAGTCAATTTTATCACTGGAGACTGAGCTTATCCGTTTTCCGTAGACCCTGAGTACGTCATCCTTCAACTCGGCATGTATATCCTCCAGCTTGGCCCCTCCCAGTTCCACGATCACGTGAAACCTTTCCTCACACTCGTAAAGGTCTATCTTCGGACGCCATTTTTGATTGGTAACAAAAGCGATGGGGGCTTTTCCGCTGAAATTATCGAACAAGGTTTCCAGTTCGTCGGATAACTCATCGATCCCATCGAACACGGTCTTTTCTTTTTCCATGGAACGAACTCCGGTCTACGATTGCCATATGGAGGGAATTAAGGGAGTAACA
The DNA here is from genome assembly GCA_964442125.1 of uncultured Gemmatimonadota bacterium. GTDB lineage: Bacteria > Gemmatimonadota > CAZMKB01 > CAZMKB01 > CAZNLH01 > CAYTWO01. The sequence continues at coordinate 11,469 of CAYTWO010000039.1, read as the reverse complement.
AATTGTTGCCAGCCTTTAAAACCTTAATACCTTGAAGGTGAAAAGTCAAGCACTGGTAAGCGATGTCCCACACAGCAGCCTAATCTTTCCCCGATCTCTCAGTGTATCTTCGAGGTGGTGCATAACAGCGGTTACCCGCTCGGATCGAACGCCAATTTTCAGCCGGACATCCTTATCGAAAGACCGCTCCTCTATTTTCCCTCCGAACTTCCTCACGATCTTTTCTACGGCTGCCATGACGTCAAACGGGAACCTCAGCTCGATCCACCCAACCACAAAGGTCTCAACTAATTCGGAGTCACCCAGAGTCATCCCTGCAACCTCCGCAAAGGTTTGACGAAGACGCCTCGTCCCCAGTTTCTTCCCTCCGAAATATCGCGTGACGACGAGGAGGGTATTGATCAGAGGGACTGCGCGTAATGATTCCAGGATAGGGTACCCCGCTGTCCCCGGTGGTTCTCCGTCATCCGTTGAATACTCAACAATCTCTTCCGAATCGAATATCCTGTACGCGTAAGGCCGGTGGCTCGCGTCAGGATATCTTTTCCGGACCATAGATACTATATCCGTCGCTTCATGATTGCTGGAGACTGGAAGGATCTCACCGATGAAGATTGACCGGTCAGCGCGTAAACGCGATGTCCCCGATCGCAATATGCTGTAGATTTTATCCAAATCGCCCATAGATTCCGGACAAGCCGGAATGACGTGGACCCGGACAAGCCGGAATGACCTCCCTCTCCGTCATTCCCGCAAGTTCTCATCCTCGATGCTCGATATCTTCTTTACACGCATCTCGTGTCGTCCCCCACTGAATGGAGTCACCAGCCATGTCTCCAGGATTTCAACGGCAAGATCCGCTGGGGTCATCCTCTCCCCCAATACCAGGATATTGGCATCGTTATGCTCTCTCGACAGGCGTGCCGCTTCTACGGAGTAGCACAAAGCCGCCCTCACTCCCCGAAACTTGTTGGCAACGATCGAGATCCCTACACCACTCCCGCAGATCAATATGCCCCTCTGGCATTCCCCACTCGAGATCTTCTCGGCGACCCGCTTCCCGTAATCGGGATAATCGACAGACTCACCCGAATCCGTCCCCAGATCGAGGGGAGAGTATCCCATTTCCTTGAGAGAACGGACAATATGGCCCTTGAGCTGGTAACCGGCATGATCCGATGCAATTGGTATTAAATTTTCCATTATCTCTACCGCCTGATTATTTTGTCTCCTCGTCTGACCGGGATAAAGGCGCGTTTCAACGAACTGATACGTCCCAGTCTATTCTCCGCCAGTCGATCAGCAGCTTTAACCGTAGGAATATTATCCTCTTTGGCGATCCTGAATACCTCTGACAACGTGTTGGAAATTCTGCTGGCCCTCATCATCGCCCTCTCCTTTACGTACCCCTCGAGTTCACCGTAAACGTTCATGAGGCCCCCGGCATTTATCACGTAGTCCGGCGCATAAAGGATACCATTCTTCTCGAGTTCGAAACCATGTCGCTCCTCCGCAAGCTGATTGTTCGCGCCACCCGCGACAATCTTCACTTTCAGCTCGGGTATCGTCCAATCGTTCAGTATCGCCCCAAGGGC
>CAYTWO010000039.1:0-9774 GCA_964442125.1 uncultured Gemmatimonadota bacterium | reverse complement strand
TGGCACAGGCCTTCATTCCGCTGTACACTCCGTATGCCGTCACCGGAGATGGATCACCGCTACCACCGCGAGCCGTTGTGATCCCCGTAACATACTTCGTTTCCATGCGGACGAATTCAAGGTCATCCATTCCGATCCCTACATCTTCAGCGGTGACATATCGACCTCCGAGCGTCTCGATAAACCGCCCGTGTGCTCGCAGAAGGGCTTCTGTCTTGTTCATTCGAGGATCCCCGATAATGACGGCCTTCCCACCACCGAGGTTCAGTCCGGAAACCGCCGCTTTATACGTCATCGCCTTTGACAGCCGCAGGACATCTGTAATCGCCTCTTTCTCCGAGGAATATTTCCACATTCTCGTGCCACCGAGAGAAGGCCCGAGAGTGGTGTCATGGATGGCAATAATCGCCCTCAAATCCGACTCTTCGTCATGACAGAAGACGACCTGTTCATGGCCGTAACTCGAGATCTCAGAAAAAATATTCATTTACACGCTCATAACGATAAAACCAGTGGTGTCCCCCGCCTGTTACTCCCTCAGGAGGGCCCTCGAAATGACAAGCTTCTGAATCTCAGAGGTTCCCTCGTATAGTTCCGTCACCTTGGCATCCCGGAAAAATCTCTCGACGATATACTCCTTCATTATCCCATATCCACCGTGGATCTGCACAGCGGTGGAAGAGGTCTTCACCGCTACCCGAGACGCGAAGAGTTTGGCCATCGACGCCTCATGGGAAGCGCTTATCCCCAGGTCCCGCTTTCTGGCGACACGATGTGTCAAGGAACGTGCCGCTTCGATCTCGGTCGCCATTTCGGCGAGAGCGAAAGCGACCCCCTGAAATTCACCTATCGGTCTTCCAAACTGCTTTCGAGACTTCGCGTAGGAAACAGCGAGCTCCAGGCATGTTCTCGCTATCCCGATCGCCTGCGTCGCGATACCCAGGCGACCCCCGTCCAATCCCTTCATCGCCAGAATGAATCCATCACCCTCATTGCCGAGCCGGTTGAACTCCGGGACTTCACAACCCTCGAAAACGACCTCAACGGTGCTGGAAGACCTGATACCCATTTTTTTCTCTTTTTTACCTATCGTCAACCCCTTCGAATCCCTGTCTACGAGAAATGCGCTTATTCCCTTCGCTCCGCGACCCTCTTCCGTCCTCGCGAACACCAGGAAAACGTCGGAGACGGCCCCGGTCGTCACAAAGAGCTTCGTCCCATCCAGCACATAAACGTCCCCTTCCCGTTTCGCTACAGTAGAAAGCGAAGCCGCATCACTACCAGCGTGGGGCTCCGTCAGGGCGAACGCCGCTATCTTTTCACCCCTCGCCATCGGTGTCAGGAGCTTCTCCTTCTGCTCCTCGGTCCCGAAATCCTTGACCATCGATGTGGGAAGGGAATTATGCACCGACATCGCGACCGCTGTTGAAGGGTCAACTGCACTGATTTCCTCGAGGGCTATAAGGTAGGTCAGCGTCTCCGTACCGATCCCCCCATAGCACTCCGGGATCATCATCCCGAGGAAACCAAGCCTGCCTAATTTGAGGAGAGCGTCCTTAGATTCAAACTCGTTCTCATCCCACTCTTGGAGAAAGGGAGCGAGTTCTTTTTCGGCGAACTCCCGAGCGGTCTTCTGGATTAACCGCTGTTCTTCGGTATACTCATGACTCAATGGATCAGGTCCTTTTCTAACTTATGTGACACTGAAAAATGTCCCTTTAAGTGAAGATTCCCGATGCGCTACACTTCGTTACGCTTACGGGAATGACAGGAAAGTAGGTCATTCCGGCTTGTCCGGAAAATGCGTAGCGAGCGTTCCCGAAGGATACGCGAGCGAAATCAGCAGTGTCCTGCTCCTCGCATTTATATGCCCCCGTGGTAGATCACAACGGGCATAAATCTACAGTGTGACGGGAGGTGCGTTCTTCACTATTCACTATTCACCATTCACTAGTTAATACGTATAGAAACCGGCGCCGGCTTTTCGGCCGTTCTGTCCCGCGGCTACCATCTTTTTGAGGAGGGGACACGGTCTATACTTGGGATCCCCCAGGTCCCTGTACAGGACTTCGAGTATACTGAGGCAGACATCGAGGCCTATCAGGTCGGCCAGCGCGAGAGGACCCATCGGGTGAGCCATTCCAAGCTTCATTACGGTGTCGATCGCTTCCTTGTCGGCGATACCTTCCATCAGGCAGAAGATGGCCTCGTTTATCATCGGCATCAGAACCCGGTTGGACACAAATCCTGGCGCGTCTTTCACGACGACAGGAGTCTTCCCCAGGGCCTTCGCGTACTCGACCGCCGATTCGAGCGTCTCCCTGGATGTACCCAGTCCTTCCACCACCTCCACCAGGCTCATCACCGGGACAGGGTTCATAAAATGGAGACCGACAACATGATCCGGCCGGTCTGTCTTGGCTCCGATTTCGGTGATCGAGATCGAAGAGGTGTTCGACGCAAGGATGCAATCCTCGCTGCAAACCGAATCGAGTTTCGAGAAAATATCGAATTTCACCTCTTTATCTTCGACTGCAGCCTCCACGACAATCGAGCAATCTCCCATCTTGCCGATATCGGTCGTCGGATGAATTCTCTCCAATGTCTCATCCGCGTCTTTCTCCGAAATAATCTCTTTTTTGACCTGACGCGACAGGTTCTTCTTGATCACTTCAACGGCACGGTCCAGGAGTTTCTCTTCAATATCAACAAGGGAAACATCGGTACCTTTCAGTGCCATCACGTGAGCGATCCCCAGACCCATCGTCCCAGCGCCAACCACTCCTCCTCGTTTCCATTCCATATCCGGTCAACCTCCTATCTTCAGGGCATCTCGATGCTGAGGGCTACGGCATTACCCCCCCCGAGGCACAGGGTCGCTAACCCCCTCTGCTTTCCAGCGTCCCTCATAGCATAGATCAACGTCGTCAAAATTCTGGCCCCACTGGCCCCGATTGGATGACCCAGGGCGACAGCTCCTCCATTGACGTTGACCCGCTCCCAATCCCACCCAAGCTCGCGCCCGTCGACAAGGGCCTGCGCGGAAAAGGCCTCATTCGCCTCGATCAGGTCAAAATCGTCAATTTTCAGCCCGGTCTTCTCCATCAGGTTCCTGACTGCCAGGACAGGGGCATAGAAGAGCATCTCCGGCTCAGTCCCACTCGTCGAATAGGAGGTGATATAGGCCAGAGGCGTTATTCCCTTGCCCTCTGCCATCTCTTCCGACATCACGACCAGAGCTGACGCGCCATCGTTCAGGCCCGGGGCGTTCCCTGCGGTCACCGATCCATCCTTCTGGAACGCCGGCTTGAGCTTGGCCAGCGCCTCGACGGATGTGTCTTCACGAGGGGACTCATCCGTATCGATCTGAATCGGATCTTTCTTCCTCTGGGGAACCTCAACGGCAACGATCTCTTCCTTGAATTTTCCTTCCTTGATAGCCTTGACCGCCTTCATGTGGCTATTACAGGCATACCGATCCTGGTCCTCCCTGGTAACCTCGAACTTATCCGCGATCAATTCCGCGTGGTTACCCATATGAACATCGGCGAAGGCGCACCATAGACCATCCTTGATCATGGCATCGACCATCTTCTGATGGCCGAACTTGTACCCATTTCTCGCTCCCTCCAGGAGAAACGGTGCATTGCTCATGCTTTCCATCCCTCCTACAACGGCGCAGCCGATATCACCCGCTTTGATGGCTTGCGCGGCCAGCATGACGGTCTTCAATCCAGACCCGCAGACCTTATTGATGGTCACGGCGGGCACGGTCGCTGGGATCCCCCCCTTCAGGGCCGCTTGACGGGCAGGCGCCTGTCCGATTCCAGCCTGAACGACATTTCCCAGAATCACCTCTTCGACCTCTCCAGGTTCGATACCAGCCCTCTTTACCGCTTCCGAGACGACGACACCTCCAAGATCGGTAGCACTCTTCGAGGAGATTCCTCCCAGAAAACGACCTAAGGCGGTTCGGCACGCGCTGACAATAACGGGTATTCGCTCTTTCGACATGATGGGCTCCCTCCTAATCACTATTCACTTTCTTATCACTCCTGTATCTTCCAATACCGAGATAAAAGCCTATATTGGCCTTATCGTTCAACACGGGAGTGATGCAACCTGTTGTGGACGTGAAGATCGTTGTCACACCGGGACCATGACCGGACGTCACGCAATCGGTGTGGACAACAACCCCGACCGATACCGCACCGGTTTGATAGATCCTGCCGAATGTATGATCGGCATTTTCGATCGCTACGAGGTCTCCGAGACGAATATCGTCAAGTCCGTAATTTCGAACGATCTCCTCGTCAAACATCTGTATATCGTAATCTCCACTGTATACATGCTGTGATCCCAGGCCGGAACCCATAATCGATGCGGGAACTATATGAGTGACGGGGATCTGAAGCTTCCCGTCCTTGACCTCGACAGGTATCCGTTTCAGGCAATCTGGAGAGATATTTCTCACCCCTACTTCCGGGTGATCAATAAAGCGCAACCCGAGACCGCATCCCCTTATCTGAACCTTATCACCGATGACCAGCTTTTCGATCGCCTCATCATCATAATCGACCAGGACATGTTCGATCCCTCCATGTTTCCCCGTGACCCGACCGATCGCGCCTTTGGCTTCTCCGGAGATAACACGTGCGCTGTTCCCTATACACGACAGGATATTGAATCCGCTGTTTGAAATATCATCGGATCCCATCTCCTTCTCCTTGCACTTGATGCTGACGCCGGGTTCAACGTGATCGGCAACCCATCCCACGGCCTTGTCTCCAACCTTCACATTGTACGTTATGCCTCCGACTCCCGGCAACACCATCGGCTCTCCCCGGGACGATATCCTGTAGGGATTCTTCCCGCAGACCGGATTGGATATCTGACCCAAAATCGATTGTACAACCAGGTAGTTTTCATTGATATTCAACACAGCTCCCCCTATTTTAGCTTTATTCCTCCCTCTATTCTTCTCTGCCCATCACCTGTCTGGCTATGACAATCCTCTGAATTTCGCTCGTACCCTCACCGATCTCACATACCTTGGCGTCCCGCAAGAATCGCTCTACAGGATATTCCTTGATGTAGCCGTATCCCCCATGGATCTGTATTGCCTCCAGGGCGCATTTCGTAGCCAGCTCGGAACAGAAAAGCTTCGCCATACCGGCTTCCTTACCATGAGGCAGACCCATGTCCCTGCGATTGGCCGCATTGTGAGTCAGGTGCTTTCCAGCCTCGATCCCGGTGGCCATGTCGGCTATCTTGAAACGGATAGCCTGGAAATGGTCTATGGTCTTGCCAAATTGCTTGCGTTGCGCCGAGTAGGAGATCGATGCCTCAAGGGCGGCCTCCGCGATCCCGAGAGAAAGGGCGGCAATACTTATTCTCCCACCCTCGAGGATTTCCATGTTTTGCTTGAAACCTTCTCCTTCAGCCCCCAGTATATTACTCGCCGGGACCTCCATCTCCTCCATGGAAAACTGCCTCGTGTCCGATCCCCTCCAACCCATCTTGTTCTCCTTTTTGCCCATTACGAGACCGGGCGTATCCTTCTCCACGAGGAAGGTGGTTATCCCTTCTACTCCCTTCCCGTTTCCAACACGTGCACTGGTTACCATGACATCCGCGACACCCGCGTTCGTACAAAATATTTTCGACCCGTTCAGGATATAGACATCCCCTTTTCTGACCGCAGTGCTCTCGGTCGAGCCAACATCGGAACCGGCGGCCGGCTCCGTCATGGCGAAAGCGCCGATCATTTCCCCTTTTGCCAGAGGAATGAGGTACTTTGATTTCTGCTCTTCAGTACCGTAATGATAAATCGGAGCGGTTCCAATAGATGTGTGAGCAGCCACCGTTATGGCCGTGGAGGCACATACCTTGGCAATCTCTTCCACTACGATCGAGTAGGTCAGCTCGCCGAAGCCGCTCCCTCCCCATTTTTCCGGGAATGGAACCCCCATCATGCCCAGTTCTCCAAGCTTCTTCACGATATCCCAGGGAAACTCGCATTTTTCATCTATCTCCGCAGCCTTCGGTGCGATTTCATTTCGAGCAAAGTCCCGGACCATGTCTCGAACCATCTTTTGTTCTTCGTTCAATTCCATAGATATTCCCCATCTTAATTTTTCTGAAAGTAACCTCGAGAGGCCCCCGCCAGAATTTATTTAACTAAACCTGATTTATTCCACTATTGCTCCAGTTCCCTTACATCCATGTGGACGCATCGGGAGCGGTCCCAGGGTAATTTAATCAAGAGACTTATAAATATCAACCGCACGATCGAGAGAGGAATGGGGAAGGAAATTTCATTTCGTATCTTCATCCATGGCTGTCTGAGCGACAGCGTCGTAGATATATTTGACAATCTCCCCGGTGTGGGTTCCTGGTCCAAACAACCGTCCGATTCCGATCTTGTAGAGTTCCTCTCTATCTTCATCAGGAATAACACCCCCACCGGTTATCAAAATGTGCGACGCGTCGTTTTCTTCCAGCAGCTCCTTGACCCTGGGAAAAATCGTCATGTGAGCGCCTGAAAGGATGGATATGGCGATAATATCGACATCTTCCTGGATGGCCGCCTCCACGATCATTTCCGGAGTCTGATGAAGACCACTGTAAATGACCTCCATCCCGCCGTCTCGCAAGGCACTTGCAACCACTTTTGCCCCCCTGTCGTGTCCATCGAGTCCTGCTTTAGCGATCAACACCCTTACTTTATCATCCATTTGTATTCTCCTCACTCTGTCGGCTCCAGTGCAATGCGATCAGGATTACCCCTCTCTTCCGGCACGATACAGGTTGACATTTCGCATTATCGTATCAGCCGCTTGATACGGTGTCTCTTCATCACGAAAGATGCGATCGATGAGGTCTTTAAAACCTTCGAACTCTTCGATCGCACCCCCTATAACATCTTCAATCCTTCTCTGGACGATCCTCCTCACATGGCCCTCCACCCTTTTTCGTCTTTCTATCTCCAGCCGACCACTCGACTCAAGATGGCGCCGGTGATCCTCGAGGGCACCCTTCAGATCTACGATTCCTTTGCCTTCCGAGGCAGTAGTCTGTACGATTTTCTCCCGCCAATCACCTTTGCGCGCCCTCATTTCCAGCACTTCTCCGATATCGGCGACCAGTTCCTCCGCGCCATCACGATCCGATTTATTGACGGCGAGGATATCCGCTATCTCGAGCAGTCCGGCTTTTAATATCTGAATACTGTCTCCAGACCCTGGAACCAGTATTACGACAGTGCTGTCCGCCTGGGAGGCTATGTCGAGTTCTGACTGCCCAACACCGACCGTCTCGATCACGACAACATCGAATCCAAAGACCTCCATGACGTGAACGATCTCCTCCGTTGTGGCGGTCAATCCCCCTATATTACCACGGGTCGCCAGGCTGCGTATATAGACTCCCGCATCGAGATTGAGCCCTGTCATCCTCACCCTGTCACCGAGGATGGCGCCTCCCGAAAACGGGCTCGATGGGTCTACCGCCAGTATACCCACGGTCATGTCGCTCTCCCTGAAGAGTGTCGCCAATTTTTCAACCGTCGTGCTCTTCCCGGCTCCCGGCGGACCGGTTACGCCTATCCTCCAGGTCTCGGAATTGACACGATGGATCTCATGGAGGATATCCTCGAATCCATCTGCCTGATTCTCAACAAGCGTAATGATCCTGGCCAGAGCAATTTGATTCCCGGCTCTGAACTCCTCGACAAGCTTCTCATTATCCCAACGTTTGGTCATTCCCGCCTTCTTTTCACGATTTAATAGACGATATCCACGCAGCTATATCAAGACGCTGTGAGGTGCAGGATAACCCTCTTGATTTCACTCTCCAGCTTCTTAAATACGATCTCGTATGCTTTCCTGTCCATTCCCAAAGGATCCTCGATCTCCTTGCCTTTATCGCTCCGATCCGGGAAACTTGTCAGCAGGTAGGCCTTACTTTCCCCACCGATCTCAAATGTCCTCTCCATGTGACGACGTTCCATGGTCAATATGATGTCTGCCTCCCTGACAATCTCCTCAGATATCGTTCTCGATACATGGTCTGAGATATCGATCCCTTCCGCCATGCACACATTGTAAGCCAGTTCACTTGGAGGAAACCCTTCGAAGGCAAGAATCCCCGCCGACTTGGCCGTGATCTTTACCTTCCATTTTTCCGGTAAGAGGTGCCGCATGATCCCTTCTGCCATCGGGCTTCGACAGGTGTTTCCCGTACAGACGAACAGGACCAGGAGTGGAGATTTATCGGTAGTAGACATCAATCGAGCAATACCAACTTTATTAGGTAAAATTAAAAACAGTAAGGACTTATATTACTACAATATTTTGCGACTGTCAAGTTTGACAGGCTGAATAGATTCGTGACGCGGGTATAGCTCCTTCCCTCACGACGACTGGATCGCTACCGGTGATCCTTACGAGCGTGGATGGGAGGCCGCTTCTCTCACCATCGTCTATGGCGAGATTTACCGGCACCCGATGTGCAGAGAAATAGCTCCTCAAATCGGATATGCAGGTCGCCGGGTCTTTTCCCGTTGGATTTGCGCTCGTCGATGTGATCGGTCTCTGATATCTCACCATTAACGCTTGAACAAACGGATCAGGGCTTATCCTCATGGAAACCATCTTTTGGGATCCGATGATGTATTCAGGGAGATGAGATGCGGCCGGCAGGATGAGTGTGAGTGGACCTGGCCAGAACTTAGAGGCCAATTCCCTGCTGAGAGAATATCTCGTGCTTTCCGGGCTCAATATCTGGACCCAATCAACGCCCGGGATCACGAGGATGAACGGTTTCCCATCCTCGATGCATTTCAATTCGAGGATTTTCTGATACCCCACCTCGCTCAAGTAGTCACACCCGAACCCGTACACGGTTTCAGTGGGATAGGCGATGACACCCCCAGATCGAAGTACACTGGACGCAAGCACCGTGATTTTGTCCAGGTCCCCTCGATCCAGAGAGCACACATTTTCTTCTCTCAGAATAGTCATCCCGGTCCGGGAGTCATTCGGAAAAACACAACTTATTTCACTCCCAGAATCCTCGAGGCAAGAATAGCGGCGTTCTTCGCGTTATCAATTCCCACGACCGCTACAGGCACCCCGCGAGGCATCTGGACCATCGAAAGGACGGCGTCGATCCCTTTCAATGGACCCGCTGAGAGGGGGACACCGATAACGGGTAGAAAGGTCTGCGACGCGATAAATCCCGGGAGATGACCGGCCAGCCCGGCGCCACCTATAAAGAGGCGACAACCCTGTTCTTCTTCCTTCCGGATTATCTCCCTCGTGCCGTCGGGGTCTCTGTGAGCGGAAGAGATGTAAAGCTCACATTCGATCCCCTTCCCGGTGAGGATGTCCCTGGCCTCAGACATGATCTCCAGATCACTCTGACTTCCGATCAGTATGGCGACTCTTTTTTTCATCCTGCTAAGTCCTCGAGATAGAATCTATCGAAAGAAGACGCTTCGCGCAGCTTTCGACACTCGAGCTGGAGCTGACAGTTCTCCCCTTGCTCGCCCTGCAGCTCAACTCGGATATACAGAGCTTTATAACTTTGGATCCAAGAGAATACTAAAGTCTGTCATGCCGGACAAGCCGGAATAACGTGGTGCCGGACAAGCCGGAATGACCTCCTTCTCCGTCATTCCCGCAAACGAAGCGAAGCGAGTGCGTCGGGAATCTCATTGTTAGCGATTCCGGACAAGCCGGAATGACGTAGTGCCGGACAAGCCGGAATGAC
>CAYTWO010000038.1:17870-19298 GCA_964442125.1 uncultured Gemmatimonadota bacterium | reverse complement strand
ATGGCGATATCGCGGGGGTCACCTCGACCAGCGGACTCTCGTTCAAGATCCCCGGCCGCGTCGGGGATTCACCCATCATCGGAGCGGGGCTCTTCCTGGACAACGATGTGGGGGCTGCCGGAGCGACGGGCAGAGGAGAGGAGGTGATCCGGACCTGTGGTTCTTTCTATGTGGTCGAGATGATGCGTCGGGGGATGACGCCGCAGGAGGCCTGCGAGGCTGGTTGCAGGAGGATCATCGAGGTCAACGGGGGCGTGGAGAATATCCGAAATAACAGGATCAACGACAAGTTCGTCGCCGTGAGCAAAAAAGGTGAGGTTGGCTGTGCGATGATACTCGGCTCCAAGGAAAAACCGCCACAGTTATCCTACATGGACGAGACCGGTTTCCACGTCGTGGACGGCTCGATTTTGATCGAGAAGGAGGTTGTTCCGGGCAAGCCGGAATGACCTCCTTCTCTGTCATTCCCGCAAGTTTATCGAGGCGTTAGCCGAGAGAATCGCGTCGGGAAAATGCAAAGCGAGCGTTCCCGAAGGATACGCGAGCGGAGTCAGCGATGTCCTATACTTTGCATTTATAAGCGACCCGTGGTTTACCACGGGGTGCTAAAATCGGGATTTCGAAACGACCTGTTTTTTCACAAGGAGCTTCAAAATGTGTATGTTTCAGTGTGAGTCAGTCAGAGAGATTGGGGAGACTCCAGAATCTTTTCAATTGACAAAAGACGCCCCTTGAATAATATCAGTAGAACGAGTGATTGATTGGGGATGAGGCAGTATGCTCCGGTCGATGGAATAGATAGAAAGATGGAGGCAGAAATGGTTACGATCGAGGTCCCGGACCACGAAATCCGGGACGGCCTGGATATCGATCCGCTCCGAACGGCTCTGCTCGTAATGGACATGCAGAAAGACTTTGTCGATGACAGCGGTGCGTTGCTGGTCCCGGAAGCCCGGGATACTGTGGCACCGATAAAGCGGCTTGTCGACGCGTCTCATTCGCGAGATATCTTGGTCGTCTACACACAGGATTCACACAAAGAGGGAGATCCCGAGTTTGATATCTGGGGTCAACATGTATTAGAGGGGACTGCAGGTGAGGAGATCATAGATGAACTCAGCCCCATGGAAGGCGATATAGTCGTAAAGAAACCCCGCTACGACGCGTTTTACGGAACAGATCTCGATCAGATACTGAGGGCAAAGGATATCGATACGATAATCGTTGTCGGAACAGTGGCCAATATCTGCGTTCACTATACCACTGCAAGTGCCGCGCAGCGCTGGTATAGTGTGATCTGCCCGGTTGACTGCATCTCTGCCTTGACCGAGTTCGATATGTATGTCCATCTGCACCAAACGGCTTACCTCTTTCAGGGGATCCTGACGACGTCGGGTGCGATCCTGGATTGTATAAATATCGGCGAGT
>CAYTWO010000038.1:0-17770 GCA_964442125.1 uncultured Gemmatimonadota bacterium | reverse complement strand
CAGGGGATCCTGACGACGTCGGGTGCGATCCTGGATTGTATAAATATCGGCGAGTGAGACATGGATCAAACAAGAGGAGGGGAGGCTTGAAAAAGAGAACTGACAATTTCAGCAGGCGGAGACTCGAGCAGAACCAGCGTATCCTGGACAGCGGGCTCAAGGGTTTCAAGAAATTTTTCTCGCTTGACACCTCTGTCTATCTCGATGGAGCCCTTTCGGCCAGGGAAAAGGGACTCATGGGGCTTGTTGCATCGACGGTCCTGAGGTGTAATGATTGTATACATTATCATATCAAGCAATGCGTTGAACACGGTGCGAGCAGGGAAGAGATCCACGAAGCGTTCGAGGTAATGGAGGAGGTCGATGAGCCATGAAAAATGAAATCTCGATCGAAAAATATAACCGATTGATAAATCACGGCCCGGTTCTCCTGGTTACGACGGCAAAGAAGGGAAAACCCAACGTTATGGCAATGGCATGGTATTCTCCGTTAAGCAAGAACCCTCCGCTCATCGGTGTGATCCTCGCTCAGAAGAATTATACTCATCGTCTTGTAGAGGAGAGCGGAGAACTTGTCTTGAACCTCCCACACAGGGATCTTATCCGGGAGGTTTATTTCTGTGGGTCGGTCTCGGGAAGAGAGGTGGACAAATTCGCTGAGACCGGTCTTAATGCCATTGCTTCCAACATTGTCGGACCTCCACTCGTCAGTGAATGTATAGCCCACATAGAATGTGAAGTCGAGGAATTGAACGTAGTGGGGGACCACACTATATTTATGGTTAAACCCAGGCTTTGTCTTGCGGAGAATAACCTCTTCGATGAGACGTGGGACACATCGGATCCGTCGGCGAGTGGCATCCATCACCTTGGTGGTCCCTTCTTTTTGAGCGATGGGCCGAGAGTAGAGGTAGATCTCAACGAAAGGGTGGTCTGGAAGAATCCAAAAAACGAAAGATGCGAAGCGTAATTAATAAGTGGAGGACAAATGATGGAGGTCGGTAACCAGACAGCTCCCATGTCCGAGGCGATCAAGAGGGCCTATGAGCGGGGTCAGAAAGACGAGACCCTCGAACCGTTGGTTCTGATGGATCAGCAGGGAGCGGTCGGCAGGATGAAAAAGGGAGATTATGTAATATTTTATAATATCCGCGGGGAGAGGGAGATACAGCTGACACGGTCCTTCACCGAAAAAGGATTTTCAGAGTTTGAGCGGGATGAAGACTTCGTTCTGCCCTTTGTGACGATGGTCGAGTACGATAAGGACCTGCCGGTAAAGGTTGCCTTCCCTCCTGTAACGGAGCTGAGAGACACGCTGTGCGAGGTCCTGGACAGCAACGGAGTGCGTTTCATCAAGATCGTCGAATCTGAGAAAGCGGTCCATATGACGTTCTATCTGAACGGGAAGGTCAAGAGGCAATTCTCCAACGAGGAGAGGTTGATCATACCATCACCGAAGGGAGTCAGGGATTTCGACGAAAAACCCGAGATGAACGCTCATCTTGTCTCCGAGGCGATCCGTGAAAAACTGAATGAAAGGGCATACCCTGTCATCATGGCCAATTTTGCCAACACGGATGTAGTGGGTCATATCGAGGATGAGGGGGCTATCCTGAGGGCGGTCGAATCGGTCGACCGGGAAACAGGAAAAGTCCTCGAAGTGGCTCGAGGGATTGGAGTCAATGTCGTGATCACGGCGGATCATGGAACGGTTGAGAAATGGCTTTACCCGGAGGGAGTCATTGATACGGGTCATACGGCGAGCCCGGTGCCACTTATATGGATCCCCGCTGATGGTGAGAAGGGAATTTTGAGGGCGCAGGGTGACCTGACCGATGTCACCCCGACGATCCTGGATCTCCTTGGCCTGGAGAAACCGGAAGTCATGACGGGGAGCAGCCTCATCAAGGATGGATCCGCTGTGTCGAGAGGGGGACCTTTGCTCCTTCTCGTTCTGGATGGGTGGGGCTACCGGGAAGACAGCTGGGGGAATCTGATACACAAGGCGAAGACACCCGTCATGGACGGTCTCATGGACAGGATGCCGATGTCGATCCTCGAAGCATCGGGAGAAGCTGTAGGACTCCCTGCAGGGACAGTTGGGAACTCTGAAGCGGGTCACCTCCACATCGGATCAGGCCGAAGGGTTGATTCTGACAGGCTGAGACTGGAGCGTGCTATCGAGAGTGGTTCTTTTTGCGATAACGAGGCTTTTCTATGGGCAATTAATGGCGCCAAAAATGATGGTTCGGCCCTGCATCTCCTTGGAATCGTCTCTTTCTACAGTTCCCACGGATCGATAAAGTATCTCCAGTCATTGCTTGAACTTGTTCATCGAGAAGGACTGGAGGAGGTATACATTCATTCACTTCTCGGGAGGAGAGGGGAGCGGCCCGAGAGTGGTTCTCATTATGTCGGGGATATAGAAAAGGAAGCGAAAAGGCTCGGTGTGGGGAGGGTTGTATCGGTGATCGGTAGATATTGGGCCCTTGACAGGGAGGGACATTGGGACAGGGTGGAAAAGGCGTTCAGGCTCCTCGTGCACGGTGAGGCAGAGGGTGTTATTGTTGGCCCGGTTAAAGGCTTGACGTCGAACAATCAATATTGAAAGAGAGAATTTCCTGTCCTATCGCAGCAGGAGGTGAGCAAAGGGGGCTAGATCGATACTATGGCAAGATCAGATCATCATGATACGTCAAACTCGACGCGCAGCATTCCCGTTGTGAGGAGTTGGTTCTGGGATCATCTCTTCGAGGCCGTGATCTCGAGTCTTATTGCAGGCACAGGGATAACTCTCGCGGAATATCTCCTCACCACCCCGTGGAGGGCGCTTTCTCTCGCTAAACTGCCCGTCTACGCCCTGTTTTTCCCTTTTATCGGTTATGCAACTTTATTTCTCGTTCTCGATCTGCTGACGTTTGTCTTTGTGTCCCTTACGGTTGTTTTAAGGAAAGATACCAAAGCAAGAAATTATTCGAGACTATACCGAATCGTCAATGTTTTCCTTTTGTCCGTTTTGTTGGCGGTTATGCATAGCCTGATCGAACAAAGCAAGGTCTCTCTCATTGTTCATTTAGAAATACACTACCTCGTGCTCTTGCTTCTCGTATTTCTTCTCGTTTTCTGGATAAGTAATCACTTTTTAGTCAACCTCATTCCAAACTGGAAGATTTTGAGAGGTCTCATAACCGCAGGGATTCCGCTCGTGATCATCACGGCTTCTGCGGTCCTATTGTTCTGGGACGTAGGGGAAAGGGATTACACCGTGGGGCAATTTTCCCGCAAGAAAACGACTCCCAGCGGGGAGAGAGACAATGTCGTTCTCATTACCCTGGATACTCAGCGGTTCGATTACATCGGGTGCTACGGTAATGAAACCATCCTGACACCTAACATCGACCGCCTGGCACGGGAGGGAGTACTCTTCAGTTATTGTATATCACAGGCCCCTTTGACATTACCCTCCCACACATCGATCTTGACCTCGACTTACCCCATTTATCATGGCGTCAGGAACAACCATAATTACAGAGCGGGCTCTTCGCTCGTGACGCTGGCAGAGGTTCTGAACGAACATGGCTACAGGACAGGCGCTTTCATCAGCTCTTTTGTCCTGGAGAACCGGTTCGGCCTGGATCAGGGTTTTGAGGTTTACAACCACAGTTTCAACAACTTATATGTGCTTAACTATCGGTTCTTCCAAAATACCGCTTTACCTGATATCCTCCACTGGTTGGGTTTTGCTGAGAAAATACCCATTCAAAGAAGGGGAGACAAGACCACTCGAGAGGCGATAAAGTGGATCCGTGATGTGAAGAATGAACCCTTCTTCCTGTGGTTACACTACTTTGACCCGCACAGCGATTATGATCCTCCTCATCCTTACGACGAATTGTATCTCCACGAGATAGCGGCCGATAATGGGGATGATATGGTCCCCTTGTTGGGAGGTAGGAAACAATTTCCAAAGAAGGAGCTCGAGAAGCATAAAGCTCTTTACAAAGGAGAAGTGACCTTTACCGACTTTCAAATTGGCATCTTTATGGAAGCACTTGAGGACTTGAATATTCGTAAGAATACGTTAGTAGTGATTACCGCGGACCACGGGGAGGCATTTGGAGAACACGGCGATATTGGACATGGCAAGACACTCTACAATACACTCATCCATATTCCCCTCATCTTCAACAGACTGGGCCGCCTCCCGGAAGGAGAAGTAATAGACGGTCTCTGCCAGAGTGTCGATATCATGCCGACAATCCTCGATTATTTGGACATTGAGGGGCCGGCAGATATGCAGGGGACAAGCCTCTTGTTTTCCATGGATGGTGAGACGAAATTGCCCGTGAGAGCTGGATTTAGCGAGACAATGGGATCGCTGCAACAGGAGCGGTGGTTGATAGGGTTTGTGAAAGACAATTGGAAATATACGGTAACACCCGAGGACTCCGTCGAAGAACTTTTCAACCTGATGAGAGATCCTGGTGAAGTGAACAATCTTATCGTGGAAGAGAGAGATAGGGCCAAACGGATGAGGGAAGAGTTGACAGAAATGGTGGGGAACCAGTCTGCACAAGACAAGGAGGAACGCATCGAACTCGACAGCGGCGCAAGAGAGGCCCTTCGTGCCCTTGGATACATACAGTAATCCAAAATCCAAACGTCACCTCCATCCTCCAGGGCAAAAGGATAGGCATGACCAGGCATCATATACCCTATCGGGACTCGGACCCGTTAATTCGTATTCCCCGACCACGGTAATCTCATAAGTATCTCTTGTTAAAGGTCTCTCCAACCGGTTCCCGCTATCGGATGACCGTCCAGATTCCACTTGACACACATCATCCTCTGTGATATCATCTCCCTGAATTCCTGGCCGTCAGGGAAGAGGAGGGAAGAGGATAGAGAAGAGGGCAGGGAATAGAGGGAACTGACTATCCTGAAGTCAGACTGAACCTGACAAGTCGTTGAGACGGGATACTACTCACAGACAGGTGTAAAAAATGAACGTGGTAAAACCTCAGCTCTCGATCGTCATCCCGGCTTATGATGAGGAAACCAATATCGAGCGGCTGTATCATGAATTATTTAAGGTGTTGAGCCAGCTCGATATGTCCTGGGAGATCATTATCTCGGATGATGGCAGCAGGGATAATACATGGGGAGGAATTTTATCCCTGCACAAAAAAGATGATCGCGTGAAGGGGATCCGCCTGTCGAGAAATTTCGGTCACCAATACGCCCTCTTTGCAGGGTTGTCTCAGGCAATGGGAGACGCCATTATTTCGATGGATGCGGATCTGCAACACCCGCCTCATGTTATCCCGCAACTGATCCAGGAGTGGAAAAAGGGGAACAAAATTGTCAACACAAAGCGAGAGGACCCCGAAGAATTTATGTTTCTCAAAAAGGTTACTTCACGACTCTTCTGCAAGGTATTCTCCTTATTGTGCGGTGTAGAACTCCAGAGTGGAATGGCGGATTTCCGTCTCATGGACCGCCAGGTCCTCGATGATATCCTGAAGTTCCCGGAGGAGGGTCTCTTTTTGAGGGGGCTCGTCCAATGGGTCGGTTATTCGAATTCGATGGTCACTTTTCTATGCCAGAATCGATACAGCGGACGGAGCAAATACACCTTAAGAAGGATGTTGAGGTTCGCGTGGACAGGCCTCATCTCCTTCTCGATTATTCCTCTCCGTCTGGGGATAATTATCGGATTTGTAACGAGCGGCATTGCCTTTCTGTTTCTTATTCAGGCGGTTTACGCCAAACTTTTTACGGACACCACAATGGCAGGCTGGACTTCTGCGGTTTCCATCACATCTTTTCTCTTCGGGATCCTGTTCATTATGCTGGGGATCGTTGGAGAATATATAGGGCGAATCCTCACAGAAGTGAGGGCTAGACCTCGTTTTCTCATTCGTGAACAGGTGGGGATTGGAGATGAATTGGAAGAGATTGTCTGAGGAAGAAGTCGATGGCGGAAATCGAGATACGCAGCGTAGAGGAGCTCGAACTTGGTGAATATACAGATCTCCAGAAACATGCTTTTGCTGAAATATTCCAGAAATGGAATGTTTCCATGGACTTCTTGAAACCTTCCTTTTTTGAATGGAAATACTCCCCCCCGGCCGGTAAAGGGAAAATTGCCCTGGCTGTGGAGAGAGGAAAGATGATAACCTGTATTGCCACCTTTCCGTTGAACATAGATTACAAGGATGTCCGGGTTACCGCCTGGCAAATGTGTGACGGGGCGACACTCCCCTCTGAGAGAAGAAAAGGGCTTTTTCGCAGGTGTTATCAGGCACTGCTCGATGACCTGAAAACCGACGATATTCTCTTTGGTTTTCCGAACGATAACTCCTGGCCCAGGTTTTCCAGTTTCGGTATGCGGGAGCATAATCGTCTCAAAGTATCTATACGTCCCACGATACCGGTAAAGGCCTCTCCACCCATTGAGCACGACGATTTTTATTTTGAATCCGAAGACTACGAATCATTTCAGGACATGCTCTGGAAAGATGCAGGACCCCATCTCGAAAGAGGCGGAGAGTATATGAACTGGCGCTATCTTCAGCATCCGTCTAATGATTATACAATCCTAATGGAGAGGGATGGGGGTGGAGTCTGTGGTCTTGCAATTGTTCGGAAAACCGAAATATTGGGGAGATCGATCACCCTTATTATGGAATTGTTTTCAACCTCTCGCCCTGTCTTGTCGAGGCTGATGCGCAGGATAAATAGATGGGCGAACGGTCAGAAGACCCGATGGATAGTAGATTCCAATAATATTTGCACCTTTATGGAATGTCTGAAGAGGGGGTTCTTTCGAATTCCAGAGTTTTTCATGCACAAGAAGATAATAGTCGTTGGAAAAGGTCCGAAGGTCGAAAGGGTCTTGAGCCAGAAATGGCACAATAACCTGGGCGATTGGGATGGTTTTTGATCTTTTCCGTTCATACGTTTATCCCGGGACAGGACTGATTCAGGAGTGTTGATGAGGGGCAGGGAAATTGCGCTCGTTGTATTCGGGTATGCACTCCTCACGTGCATGTTCATATACCCGATTCCATTTCAGATCAACCACTCTTTTACCCTGCAGATTGGTGATCAGGCTCAATATACCTGGAATTTGTGGTGGGCCAACAAAGCGATAACGGATCTCCACACCAACCCTTACTTTACCGAATACCTGTTTCATCCTTCCGGAGTCAGCCTCACATTCCACGATTTCAGCCCGTATAACTCACTGATATCGATTCCCATCCAATTCTTTGCGAGCCCCGTTGCCGCGTTCAACGTATTGTTAATTTTGAATTTCATTCTCTCCGGTCTGGCCGCCTATCTCCTCGTCAGGTATTTAACCGGGAGCCGGTTACCCGCTTTTATAGCGGGTGTCTATTACGCCTTTAACCCTGTACATACCATCAATATTTATCAGTTGTCCCAGGCGAGCATTCAATGGGTTCCCCTCGCTTGTCTTTACTTGATAAAGACGGTACGGGAAGGGAAGATACGGCACGTTGTGCTGGGAGCTGTTTTTTTCGGTCTTACCGCCCTTGCTTCGTGGTATCAAATGATATTTCTTGTTCTTTTTACCCTGTTATTTATCTGCTTTTTCGCGGTTTTCCAGAGAGAGAGGATCCTGAATAAAAAGTTTCTCTTCAATCTCATCCTTTTGTGCGTTGTAACAGCGGGTATTCTATCACCTGTCATGATCCCGATGGTTAGAGAGACATTGTTGGGTTCTTCCTCTCTCACCACGATATCCACTCCTTCCCCTCGAATTGATTTGCTGGGCTTGACCAGGGGTGGATATCTTATCTTGTGGCCTGTTTTTTTCGGGTACTCTTCGTTCCTGTGTGTCTTCTTCTCCTTCAGAACATGGAGAGACAAGGAAAAGGCCTTCTGGGTGGTCGCTTTCATCTTCTTTTTCCTCATCTCCCTGGGTCCTCAACTTCACATCCTGGGGAAATCGTTTCCGGGAATCCCCATGTTAAAGTCCTGCATAGATAAGCTACCCTTTTTCAGTGCCGTCAGGGCTCATCACCGATTTTTATTGATGTCTTTTCTATCCATTGCTGTGTTGATGGGATTCTCCTGTCACTATATCCGCCATCGTTTCTTTTTTAATAAGCCCCGGAGGGGGAACCTTGTTCTTTCCCTAATAGGTATTGTCATCTTGTTCGAATTTGTCTCTCCTCCAAAGCCTTCATTCGAGATCGATGTGCCGGAAATCTATTACGAGATGGCCGAAGACGAAGAAGATTACGCTGTCCTCGAGCTGCCAATCTTCAGAGAAAGGGCTGGCCAAATAAATCCTGAGGAATTTCTAAGAGAGCATCCGGAATTCTGGATCGACTATTGTCGTTACATGTTTTATCAGACGATTCATGGGAAAAGGATTTTCTGGGGATACATCTCGAGGACTACTCCGCCATCGTGTTTCGAATTCATATTGAACAACAGGGCCCTGGATTTTTTGTGGATTAAATATCCTGAGGCGGAATCGGGCATTCCTGCTGTAGATCGTGATGCGTTCCTGGACCTCATGCAGAGCAATAATTTCCGCTATATAATTGCCCACAGGGCAAGGGTCCAGCCGATTCTGCCGGGCAAAGAAAAGCAGGCCGACCGAATTATTACATCTATTCTCCCCTTTTCATTGAATCGCAAGACCAATCAGGGCAAGTTTGCGGGTAGTTCATTGAAAGAGAATAATATTGAAGATATTATCGCCGCCCTGGATGAAATTTTCGTGGAGTCGATCGTTCGTGATAAAGATATCGTAGTGTACCGAATAGCGAAAAAGTAAAAAGTAATAATTCATCGCCATCACATCCCACCGTAACTCCCGATCCAGTTCAATCCCATGAACGACAATGCATAGCGAGCGTTCCCGAAGGTCCAGATTCAAGCCCCCCGTGGTAAACCACGGGGCGCTTAAATCTAACGAAGAGCTTCAAAAGGTGCATGTTTCAGTGTGAATCAATCAGAGAAATTGGGGAAACCCCAGAATCAACGGGCTGGGGTGTTGACGAAAATTGGAAAATAGTGTATAATAAATACTCGCTGCTGTATCATAACCCCCCAGGTTTATGAAGAGTGAAAATCTTACACCAGAGGTTCATATCATTCGGGAGTAAACCAGCACACGGATGGCTAGTATGTTGCGACAGAGTAAACTCTTATTTCTATTCCTGATTCTATTCCTCCACCTTTTTGTTATTCCAAGTTCCAGGTTTGGTTCGTTAAACTCCGAGGAAAATCAGCGTCACCTTGTGGCACTTTCGAAGGGGCCTGAGAAGATATTTATGAGCTGGCGTCTCCTGCAGTCCGACTCTCCCGACGTCACTTTTAATGTGTATCGCGCCGACGATATAGAAGGCCCTTACGAACTCCTTTCAGATGGTGAGAACCACCCGTACACAAATTTTGTAGATGAGACGGTTGATAACGGTTCAACCTACTATTATCTGGTCAAGCCTGTGTCGGATGGTGGTGTAGAGGGTGAGGCTTCGAACCGTGTCCAGTCGGTTGCCGATGGGGACGACAGCGGCCTGGTCCTGGAAGTTCAGTATGCCGCTACCGAACTCAGTCCTGTTGGACCGGGCGTCGGTGATTTGAACGGCGACGGTCTTCTGGATTACGTCATCCTCGACAATAATCTCTACGAGAGTGACAGGGACAGAAAACCCATCCTGAGGGCCTACCTGCACGATGGAACACCTTACTGGAGCTTTGATACGAGGTATCGATATCGAAATGAGGCACCGGGGATAGTCCTGCCCTATATAGTGTGGGACCTCGATGGAGATGGGAAATCGGAGGTGATCATGCGAATGGGCAGGGTGGACGACCTACAGACCTTTCTGACGATTCTCGAAGCAGACATATCAGGGATTCCGGCTGTCATTGATTCCATCCCTTTCCCGACCGCTCTGCCAGGTTCTACATTTCAATTGAGACCCCATTACATATCAGCAGCCTATCTTGATGGCTTGTACAATCTTCCTTCGATCATCACCCAGGTTGCTGTACACCAGGACGAAAGGGTAACGGCGTTCGACCTCAATGATCGGCTCGAAATGTCTCAACGATGGGACTACCAGAGTGACCTCTCCTCGCGTACCTCAGGCAGTGGAACACATGGAATCCCCGTCTACGATATCGATGGAGACGGGAAAGAGGAGGTCTTCGATGGTTCGACAGTGCTCGACGATGATGGGACTGTTTTGTGGACTCTTAATTCCCAGATCGGTCAAAGGGTACGTCATCCGGATGCCGTGATACCGGGGGAGATCGACGCTTCAAATTCAGGTCCCGAGGTGTGGTTTGTTTCCGAAGGGTCGCCACAGGGCGCCTATCTGACAGATTCCAGGGGAAACGTTCTCTGGGAAGAAAGAAATTGGAGGCATGGGCATGATGGTTGGGCTGTGGATCTCGTACCCGGTAACCCTGGTGCCGAGCTCTATGGTTTCGATATAAGAAAACCGTCACATGAACCCAATCGGATGAGGCTTTTTACCTCGCGCGGACAGTTGCTCTTCAGCCAGTTCAATCTCAGCCCGGATCGCTATCACCATCCAGTCCAGTGGGATGGTGATGATGCGATAGAAATCCTCCACAATGACGCCGGTATTATCTTTAACTTTGATGGATCGATCTCGGGTTACCTGCCGGTTCTGTGCCGGTTCTATAACCTCCAGATGGATGTGGTTGGAGATTTCCGTGAGGAGTTTCTGGTGCTGAACCCGGACTATAACTGGATGCGCATATACACCAACACGGATCAAATCGACAGAAATCGGTTGTCGGACCTGGAAGATCTCACCTACAGAGAAGCCGCCTCAAGGGTCACCTCGAGTTACTGGCGGTACTATTCTCCCTGACCACTTAAGAATATAGAAGAATATAGGGACACCCCTGTTATTTTGTTATTTGTGAATATATCAAAATGGTACGGGTGTCCCTATTCCCACTATTCCCATCATTGACATGCCGTAGATTTTACCTTATTATCTTTCTGTTCTAAAATCAAACGGTGTTGGGTGACAGAGTTGAGCTGCAGGTCGAGAGAAGGAAGAAATGTCAGCTCCAACTCGGTTGTCGAATGATGCGCAAAGAGTCTGCTTTCGACAACATTATCTGCCACGATCGAGGCAAAGCCCCAGCCTGGGTGTAAATTGAGCTTTATCGATTACATCTTTCTCTTCCTCATCGCTATTCCGATCGCTTACGGTCTATATAAAGGGATAGTCAGAATGATTATCTCGGCAATGGCGATCTTCCTGGGTTTTCTCTTTGCCAGACAATACTCTACCTCTTTTTTAGGGGCTCTCGAGGGCTGGATCCATATCGGAAAGGTCGGGAAGTTTGTCGCTTTTATCACCTGTTTTTTTGTCATTGCCCTCCTTATTGCTATGATCGGGAGGATTGTCCGAAAGGGAGTACAGGGAGCCAATCTTGGATGTATCGACCGGCTGCTTGGAGCCTGCATGGGTGGGGTGTTGGGACTTGGTCTTTCATTCGGGTTGATATTTCTGATTTTTTCCATTTACAAGCAGCCTGAACTATCTCCCTTGAAAGACTCCCGACTCTCCCCGGCGATTGTTGAAACAGGTACATATTTTCTCCTTATGATCCCGCCGTGGATGGAAGAAGGAATCCAGGAGGAGTATAACCGGCTGAGGGATCTCTGGAAAAAGGGAAAAGATAAAGGGAACGGTGAGACCGCTGTCTTATCTACATGAACGAAAGCGGTTCTCCGAGTGTCCTGGACCACAGAGCCATTTTCGCCGTATCCTCCACTACTTCAGCAAGATATAGCGCTTCGTAGATATCTTTTCCAACGGTAACCACGCCATGGTTCTGGAGCAATAGTGCCCTTATCGGCATCTTCGAAAATGCATCGAGGACCAGGTTAGACAGCTCATCGGATCCTGGAGGGGCAAATCCAACCACAGGGACACGTTTTAGCGCCTTGTATGCGGTAGCTGAGACCAGATCCAATTCCTTTCCAACTACTGCGAATGATGTAGCAGCCGGGGAATGGGAATGGACGACACTCCCGATCCCATCTAGAATCCTGTAAAGACCGCAGTGCCATTTAGTCTCCTTAGAGGGTATCATATCCCCATCGACAATGTTGGCATCCAGATCGACCGCGATGATATTCGATTCGCACGCGTCGCTCCAGGCAGACCCACTCGCATTGATAAGGACGATATCGCTCCCGTCTATCTTCATGCTTATGTTACCGCCGGTTCCTGCCGTTAAACCCCTTTTGTATCCGCGATGAGCGATCTTGATCAACTCTTTCTTGGCCGTGATCAACGCGTTCCGGTCCATTTTTCACTCTCCTTTATTTCACATCGATGATGTGTTTCAGTCCGATAAAGTTTTCCTTCATTTCCAGACCTTCGCAGATCGACTCGAGAGGAATGTGGTGTGTGATCAACGGCTGGGCATCGAATTGCCCGCTTGTCATCAGTTCGACCGCTTTCCTTACGTCTCGGGCTGCATGCCCTGACGCTCCAAAGATCTGGTATTCTCTGTAATGAACCTCAGACAGGTCGAAGGCCCGCTCAGTTCCTGCAGGGTAGCCGGCAAAGAGAAGGATCCTCCCACCCTTGCGCAGGCTCCTGACAGCTTCTGAGACGACGGATGGGACATTTGTGGCAAGGATGGCTGCGTCAACGCCCTCGCCATTTGTTCTGTCGAGGATCCATCGGGAGGGATCGATATCACCTGTGACCTCGAGTGTCTCTCTTGCACCAAGCCCAGACCCGGACGTCAGCCTTTCAATACTGGTCCCGCTCAAGTAGATTTCATCCACACCGCTCGAGCTGGCCAGTTGAATATGGGTAAGGCCAATGGGGCCATCTCCGACGATCCAGACTCGATCATTGCCACCCAGCGAAAGCTTCTGTATCCCGTTGACGCAGGCGGCAAGGGGCTCCGCGTAACACGCAGAGTCAAAGCTGAGTTCATCGGTAAATGGTACCACGTTACCCATCTCGATGGCTTTTCTGGGTATCCTTACATACTCTGCGAATCCTCCATCGAACTGGTATCCTATCGTGGGCCTGGTCAGGCAGATATTTTCCCTCCCTGACTTACAGCAGTAGCAAGTCCCGCAGGGGATGATTGGTTCGATTGTAACCCGCATGCCGGTCGAGAGGTCACCGAGTTCTGAGCCGACTTCGCAAATTGTACCGGAGAATTCGTGACCCAGCGTAACAGGTGGATTGACCTCCTTTTTACCACGGTAGATCCTCAGGTCCGTCCCGCAGATTCCCGCTCGGTGCACCTCGACGATGATCTCCCCGGGCTGGCAATCCGGCTCAGGGGTATCGGTGATTTCGATCCGGTCCGGGCCGAGAAATCTTGCGGCCTTCATGATTCTATATCCTCCTTGCAGTCGATAATTGACATCGTATCGTGCATTTGCTCGAAGTGCTGTTTGAGATCCCTGTAGATCTCCAAGTACTGTTTAAAAAGGCGATCATAGATCTTATTATCATCGAGATTGGTGCAAACCATCCTGACTCTCTCTCTGTCGTCCGGTACCGTCCGCTTTTCGTCGTGAGTGGCATTGATCCCTCTGGCCGATAAGATCAAAGCACCACTGCATTCGGAGTCTCCCTGCCGTGAGATCTGGATGTCTTTTCCCAAGACCGAGGAGAGGATTCGGGGCCATATCGGGCTCCTCGATCCTCCTCCTGATACACGAACGGTGTCGGCCTTTGTTCCGGACACCGATTCGAGGATCTCAAGGTTCTCCCTCATGGAGAATGACGTTCCTTCCATGATGGCTCTAGACAGGTCTCCTCGGGTATGTCGGATATCGAGTCCGAAGAAAACACCTTTCGCAAGTGGATTCCAGATAGGGCTCCTCTCACCGGCAAGGAACGGAAGATAGAGGATACCGTTCGAGCCGGGAGGTGAAGCCGCGGCTTCGTCGTCGAGGCTTTTTAATATTTCTCCACGGTCAGACGGCTTTTCGGATCCCATAAAGTTATCCGCAAACCAGTTGATCGAGAGTCCGGTTCCGTTCGAACAGGCGACGGCCATCCATCTGTCAGGCTCGGGGAGGGGAATGTTCAGGAACCTGTCATCGAAGGTTGGTCCGCTGAGTGGCCAGAGTACTCTCCCCACGGTCCCGAGAATTATCCCGATCTCTCCGGGTGTCGTCGTCCCCATCCCGAATGCCGAGGCAACCGAATCCATCACACCGGTTGTAACGGGAGTGCCACTACGTAAGCCGGTAAGCCGTGAAGCCTCCCCGGTTACTTTTCCGACTAAATGGCACGGTGATAGGAGTGTGGGAAAAATATGACCCGGTATTTCCAGGGTTCCAGCGATTTCTTCGGACCACTCGCCGCGTTGGAGATCATAGAGGAGGGTAGTGGCTGCTCGCGTTGTGTCCATGACCCGCTCTCCTGTGAGGCGGGTAATGACATATCCAGCCGGCGATAATATGGTGTCGATCTTGTCGAACCTTTCTCGTTCCTTGTCTCTGATCCACAGGAGAGAGGGCAGGGAGTATGTACCGGGGGCTATCCGGTTACCCGTGATATTAATTACCTTATCTCTACCCACGGAATTCGCGATCTTTTCGGTCTCCGAGACCGAACGCCTGTCGAGTTGCATTATTGCGTTCCGAACAGGTTTCCCCTCCCTGTCCAGACAGACCAGTGCGTTGGTGCAGCTCACTCCGATGCTGCGGATCGATTCTGCCTTCACGCTGGTCTTGCCGAAGAGGCTCTTCAGGCAAGACAGAAGAGGTGCCCACCATCCCCTCTCCGGATCGACCTCCACCCATCCGCGTCTGGGGTACTCGAGGTGACAGGGTTCATCGATCCTCTCTATTATCTGCCCGTCGCCGTATCCGAGAGCGACTTTGCAGTTTGTAGTCCCGATATCTATTCCCAGATAGAGGTCCAGGTCATTCTCCCCCATATCGTCTGTCATACTTTTTTCCGTCGTCAGGAATTTTTTCCTCCAAGGATCTCCCCGAGGGCTGAGAGGAATAAGCTGACGTTATTCGTGGTGCAGGAATGGCCCATGATACCGACCCTTACCGTTCTGCCTTTAAGTTCACCGAGTCCGCCGCCGATCTCGATATCGAAGTCCTCGAGGAGCCTTTTCCTGAGACCAATTTCGTCGATCCCTTCATCCACCATTATTGAATTCAGCATTGGCAGCCTGTCCTCGACTTCGACAGCCATTTCAAGACCGTGGATCCTTTCGAGCCCCTCCACCAGCTTTTCGTGGACTTTACGATGTCTCTCGAAACGGTCCTCGAGTCCTTCCTCGAGGATAATGGTGACGGCTTCATGGAGGGCATATACCATATTGATGGGTGCTGTGTGGTGATAGAGCCTTTCGGAACCGAGGTAGCGCTGGATCATAGTTGTGTCGAGATACCAGGATTGTACCTTCTCCTTTCTCCGTTCGATTACCTCGAGGGCCTTATCGTTGAACGTGATAGGTGAAATGCCGGGAGGACAGCTCAGGCACTTCTGTGCTCCGCTGTAGCAGACATCGACACCCCATCGGTCGACCTCGACCGGCATGCCACCAAGCGATGTGACGGTATCGACGACCAGGAGGGTATCGGTCGAGCGAAGGGCCTCTCCAAGCTCTTCAATGGGTTGGCGGACACCAGTCGATGTCTCGGCATGAACAAGGGCTACCGCTTTTGTCTTTCGGGAGGTGGCTTCCCGGATCAGTCTCGAGGGATCTATCGATTCCCCCCAGGGTGATTCGACGGACTTAACGGTCGTGCCACATCGTTCGCAGATGTCACGCATCCTTCCGCCGAATACCCCGTTGATGCCAACCACGACCCGGTCCCCGGGTTCGAGGATATTGCATAAGGCAGCCTCCATTGCGGCACTCCCGGTTCCCGATACCGGGAATGTCAACTTGTTACTGGTCTGGAAGAGGTCTCTCAGGAGTTGCATGGTCTGGTCCATGATCTGTAGAAATACAGGATCGAGATGTCCGATGGTGGGTGTAGACATGGCCCTCAAAACACGCGGGTGGACATTGCTCGGTCCCGGTCCCATCAATATTCGTTCCGGAGTTTTCAGTCTATTTTGGTCGGAACGTTGTGAATCGTCCATGCTATTCATCCTCTTTCTGCAGCAGAACCAGTTCCCCGTATTGGTCGAATTGTATCTCTTCGAGCGATCCCACGGTCTGAAGGTCGTCTCTCTCCCGAATTACAGGAAGCAACCCTTCGGAGAGCCAGATTGTCTCCAGGTTCTTTGTATTCCTGATAAACCCCATTTTCACACCCTTTCTGTCGGGCAGCCAGCACGTGTTCAGCGCGATTTCGATCGCGTCCCTGTCCGTTTCGGCTGTCAGGGGTATCCTCGCCCTCTCGACGTACGTGGCCGTAATCGTATTGATATAAGTGGCTTCGAAATCGATCTTGTTGATGAGCCGCCGCGTGCATATATCCGCAAGGCCCATGCCGACCGCGTTTCCGTGCGAGTTGTCGGAGAGCGAGAGAACAACGACCCTTTTGATCCGGGGGATCGCCGGCTCTGGTTCTCCGGAGATTAACCTTCGACCGATAACGTTGGTGTCCAGACCGGTTCCACTTATATTTTTTCCCATCTCCTCGACGACGAGTATGTCGAAATCCTCGATGAGGAGTTTAGACCTCAGCCGCTTGGCTTCCCCGAGGAGATGAGGCTCCCTGTCGAATATCCGCTGACTGTCGATCACTTCGAGTATCGCAGTCTGGTTATGGGCGTTTTCTACGATCCCGATGCCGAAGAGGAGCGGAAGCCTTGTGAGAACAACTTCCGCGCAGCGAGCCATCTCTTCTTTGAACCCCCTGATCCCGAGGTTGTGTACGGTGAGCGCCCCCTCGTGCTTGCCGAGTCCAATGACCATCATTTTTACCAGCCCGCTCTCGAACATCCCCTCGAAATCGGTGTGGTCCTTGATCCGGTTGACAACGATCAAACCCTGTGCAGATGCGGCGAATTTATCGCAATAGACTGGCAGACCGGTCGACGTCTTTCCGATACCCCGCACCTCCATAGAATTGCGTATAGGGACACCGAGTTTCCCTTCGCTGAGGCCGAGATCGTCCAGAATTCTTCCCTGTCCCGTCTCCCTGGCTCCACCGTGGCTGCCCATGGCCGGGACCAGGAAGGGCTTGGCCTTACGGCTCTTCAGGAACGAAACCAGGACGTGCATGATCTCACTGATATCGGTGATTCCACGGCTGCCGGCGGTGATGGCGATCTCCTTCCCCTCCAGTTCTGTTCCGGCCGCCTCCCATGATTTGAGTTCCTTCATGAGGTGGGCTTCGATGTCCGCTATATGAGAGGCCTCAAATCGCTGACGAACCTTGATAATCTTCGGAAATTTTCTCACTGGCCATCTCCGTGGCAGTCTATACCTATTGTCATAAAAAATGTCCCGATACGGTAAGAACCTCCTCAACCGAGGCTGAAAAAAGGGTGAGAACTCCACGTCAATGTAAGAAAAAGCGACTTTTGTGTCAATGCACCAGGGATAAACGCCATATTGCGCTTGACATCAGTATGTACTTGTGCTATAATACAATCAAATTAATTTAGTCTGATACCCCTTGAGGCAATATGAGTAACGAAAAAGGATTAAGCTCCCTTTTCTTTATAAAGGTTCTTTTTTTCTTACTATTACCAACATATACACTCATTCCAACCTCCGGATATTCCCAGACCTATAACGTGAACTTTCAGGTCGTTGACTCGACCCA
>CAYTWO010000037.1:0-19427 GCA_964442125.1 uncultured Gemmatimonadota bacterium | reverse complement strand
ACCGCCAGAGGGGCAGTGCCCCTATGGAAGTGCTGCGTTTCACTCGATACGTCATTGAACATACGAAACGCAGGACTTAGGAGGAGTCGATGGCTGAAAAACGGTCCAACAGAAATAACGGATTCACTCTCGTCGAGACACTTTTCTCCCTCGCCCTTTTTTCCATGGCGGTTGTCTTTCTCTATTCGACATTTGTCGTAAATAGCAGGATTTATATACTGGAAAATGATGTCCTCGAACTTCAACAGTCGACCCGCACGGCGATGGATGACATCAGCCGAACTGTTCTAATGGCAGGTTCAGGTGTGCCGCAGGGGGCGATAACATCCGATCTGGGGTTTCTATATGCCATAATGCCGGGATTCGGCGGCTCGAACTCGCCGGACACACTGACCTTCCTCAGGGGTGTAACCCAGGTTCAGACGTACCTCAACGCCTCGATGCCGGACGAGAGCGCGATCGTGAAAGTAGAGGACGCATCGATGTTCATGGTTGGTGATGTCGTCATCATTCAGGGGAGCACTCAGGAGTGTGGGGAGGCGCTGGAGATGTTCCAGATAACCCAGATCTCATTAGAGGGCCAAAACACGATTCAGCACAATCAAAATGCCCCGTGGAACCTGGATGAGCGCCTGAACTGCACCTATCTATCCCCATCGACGGTCACGAGGGTAGATTACATCAAGTATTACATTGATGCCAGTGATCCGGATCATCCATGTCTGGTTAGGGCTCTCAATGAGATGACAACCGAAGTCCTCGCCAGGAATATCGAGAATTTCAAGGTTACCTATGACCTCCTCTCCGGTGAACGTGGTGTTTCGGATCCCATCGATCCCAATTTGATAAGGAAGGTCAACTTCCATTTAGTGGGGAGAACGCTTGATGAGGACAGCCGGTGGACGAATGGGGTGCATTCCATTACGGGTCAATCCGACGGTTACAGGCGGTATACCTTGAGGACACATGTCTACATCAGGAACATCGGAAGCTGATAAGCCGGGGGCACCAAATTGTCTATGGCAGATGACAAACGGGACGATCCGATGGTTGCTCAGATAGAGAATAATGATGGTTTTGCACTGATAAGCGTATTGATTTTCTCGGTCTTCCTCACGATGATTGGACTCTCGATCGTCGTGATGTCGACGACAGAAATTATGATCTCGTACAACAACCTGCTCAGGGGAAAAGCCTTCTACATCGCTGAAGGGGGCCTGGAGAACCAGATCGCCGACCTCAAGGTAATTTCCGGAGACCATGATATCCCGACAGTGGATCAACTCCTCTCCATCTCTCAGATCCCTCCGAATTTTGGGGGTTATTCCTTTTCGCAGTATGGTGTGGAGAGAGATGGTGAGGCTTTCACGCATACCATTACCGTGGGACCCTACGCCGGTCTTTATGCCCTGGTTCAACCGTACAGGATGGTTTCAAATGTGACAGGTCCACGTAATACAACGCTGAACATCGAGCTGTCGTCCGAGCACCACCTGATCCCGATCTTTCAGTTCAGTATCTTCTATGACAGGGACCTGGAGGTCTTTCCTGGTCCGGAGATGACGATCGGGGGTCGTGTTCACTCGAATGGGAACCTCCACCTTGGTGCTGATTCGGATCTCTACTTTAACGGTTTCGTTACATCCGCCGGTGCGATATCTCTCACGCGGAAGGATGGACAGCCGGGTCCACCGGGAGATGTATGGATCAGAGACGATGAGGGAAATTTCAAAAAGATGACGTTCGATAGCAGTGATCCGAACTGGGAGGATCGGTCGTTAAGGAGGTGGGGTGGACATGTCCAGGACCAAACCCATGGGATTGTCCAGATTGGCATGCCTCTGCCCGCAGGTGTAGATGCGATCGAGATCGTCAAGAGAGGAGAGATAGGCGATTCTGAGCTCTTACAGGATTCCCGCTTTTACTACAAAGCCGATCTCAAGATCATCGATGGTGCAGCAACAGATTCCGAAGGCCTGCCGGTCAGTCTCAATGAAGGTATCATGAGCTCCCATACGTTTTATAATTCCAGGGAGGGAAAGTGGTTGTATGCCACGCAGATAGATATCGGCGAGATAATCGCAGCGGGACAGACACCTGAAAACGGTATCCTCTACGTTTCGGCGTCAGAGACATCACCCGGCGCCGGAGACGCGGTCATAAGACTCGTAAACGGTCAGCAGCTCCCGGTGGGAGGCTTGACGGTGGCGACCGATAATCCCCTCTATATCCTCGGCGATTACAATGTCATTGAACCCCAGCCATCGAGTATTCTCGCAGACGCCTTTAATGTCCTGTCCAATTCGTGGGATGATGTGAACAGCGATCAACCCATAGGCCAGCGCAGGGCTTCCGATACCTTCTTAAGGGTCGGTGTTGTGGCGGGAACGATGGAGACGACACCTGGTAACTACAACGGTGGAATAGAGAACTTCCCACGCTTTCTCGAGGATTGGGGCGGTATGACGATGACATATGTCGGATCCCTTGTGTGCATGTGGATTAGCGAGTGGGCGACTGGAGAGTGGGTGTACGGGGGTGAATATTACATCTCGCCAAAACGAGAATGGAGCTTTGACATAGCCTTTTACAACCCGGATCAGTTACCTCCGGGAAGCCCGAACGTCCTGAACTTCGAACCCGGTGATTGGATTTATTATCGTGTGAGGTGAAAGAACAGCCACCCTCAGTCACCTGGTAACTAATGATTTTCTGAACCAGAGAAAAGAATATCTGTAGAGTAGGAAATCCTTAACGAGCATTGAAAGGGAGAAATCAAGATGATAAATCAGGTGAAAAGTGAAAGGGGTTTTGCGCTTGTCTCCGTCATGATCTTTTCTGTCCTTCTCACGATGATTGGCCTGTCGATGGTGGTCCTTTCGAGTACAGAGGTGATGATTTCGGGTAACAACAAGCTGAAAGGGGAGGCCTTCTATGCCGCCGAAGGGGGACTCGAAAATCAGATTGCTGATCTCTTCGTTTTGTCGTCCAGCGGTAATATCCCTACTCCTGAGGAACTCCTTTCGATCTCAGAGATCCCTCCCGAATTCGAGGGGTTCACTTTTACGGAATATGGAATAGAGCGGGACGGTGACGCGTACATGTCGACGATCACTGTTGGACCCTACACGGGTTTGTATGCCATCGTACAGCCGTATTTGATGACTTCAGAGGTGGTCGGTCCTTATAACTCTATGGTCAGGGTGGAGCGGTCATCTGAACACCACCTGATCCCGGTCTTTCAGTTCGGGGTCTTTTACGACCAGGATCTCGAGATCTTGCCTGGTCCGGATATGACATTCAATGGTCGAGTTCACTCGAATGGTGACCTCTTCGTTGGAGCCAAAAACGACCTTTATTTCGACAGTTTCGTCACTTCTGCCGGAAGCATATTCAATGAGAGAAAAGAAGAGCCGACCGTTCCGGGGGGTGATGTGTGGTTCCGTGACGATACGAATCACTATCGAAAGATGACGTTCGATAGCCGGCATCCGAACTGGGAGGAATTAGCGTTGATAAGGTGGGGTGGTCGTGTTCAGGACCAGGCTCACGGTATCATACGGATCGGGTTGCCCCTGCCAACGGGAATCGATCCGATAGAGATCATCAAACGGGGTGAAGAAGACGATTCTCAGGTACTACGCGACGCGCGGTTTTACTACGAGGCAGATCTGAAAATCATCGATGGTGTTGCGACGGATCGGAATAACCTTCCGGTAGATCTCGATGAAGATGTCCTGAGCACGCATACTTTTTACAATTATCGGGAAGGAAAGTGGATAACGGCTATCCAGCTTGATATCGCGGCTCTAATTGAAGGAGGTCAGTTCCCGGATAACGGTATTATATATATCTCGGCTTCTGAGACATTACCCTACGCCATGGACGCGGCGATCCGGCTTGTAAATGGTCAGCAGCTCCCCGAAGTGGGACTGACCGTGGCAACGGACAATCCCCTTTATATTCAAGGTGATTACAACACCATCGAACCTCGGCCCTCGAGTGTCCTTTCGGACGCCTTTAACATTCTATCCAATTCGTGGGACGATGCGAACAGCGACAAGCCGTTAGATCAGAGGAGAGCGACCGAGACATCTGTGAGAGTAGCGGTCATGGCCGGGAATCTGGAGACGATTCCCGGGAACTATAATGGTGGTCTGGAAAACTTCCCGCGGTTCCTGGAGAAATGGAACGGGAGGCGTCTCATCTATGTGGGTTCACTTGTCTGTATGTGGTATAGCGATTGGGCCACCGGCCTTTGGCACTATGGAGGTAATTATTACACGGCTCCGGTAAGGGACTGGAGTTTCGACACGAATTTCTATGATCCCGACAAATTACCTCCTGGAACCCCCAATATCCTCAACTTTGTGCCCGGTGACTGGATCTATCAGTAGCAGGATCAGAAAGGGTTAAGGGAAATCAAGTAAAGAGTGAGCCTGCTCCCGGGGTTTGATCGACTCGATTAGGGACCGAAGTGTCTCCACGTCGATGGCCGTTATGATGGGGTATGAGACATCCCTGTAGTCTGTCTTCGGCCTATAGGGGAAAAAAGGTTGCGAATTCGGATAATTTATCAAAGCGCCGGCCTCCTCTATGATGAGATGACCGGCCGCTACATCCCAGATCTTCGGCCTGTGCTCCATACCACCCGCTGCGTTTCCTTCCGCTACCGTAATGAGGTTATATGAGGCTGAGCCCAGCACCCTCAACTTGTATGGGATCTTCAAGGCGTAATTTTTGAGCGTATTGGCACAGGTGACGAATAGTTGGCTATCTGGCTTCATTTCCTGGGGTTCTGCCTTGACAGGGACATCATTCAGCCAGACACCCTCTCCTTTGAGTGTACTGTAAACCTTATCGAGAGCGGGAAAAACAACCACACCAAGCTCGGGCTCTCCCTTGTACGCCAGGGCGATCGAGACACCCCAGATGGGGCTTCCCCAGGTGAAATTTGTCGTACCATCGAGAGGATCAATAATCCACGTGTAGGGATTCTCCGGAGCAATGGTCATACCCTCTTCGGTCAGGATCCCGTGGTCGCCGAAGGTTTGTTTAATCCGGCTGATGATAAGTTCATTTGCCGCTAAATCAGCTTCGGTCAGGAGGCTCCCATCCCGCTTATTGTCACTCTCAATCCTTCCTTCGCCCTGAAAAAAATCGAGGAGCCGTTCACCGGCTTCGCGGGCAAGATCGAGTGTAAAATTGAGTGTCTCATGTGATCGGCTGACGCGTTTTTCTCTCATTAACGGCCTTGTACCTAAGTTGAGCGATTCTCTCACTCGAACTGCACGAATCTCTTACGCGCTAAGACTTTTCAAAAAGCCTCGACAGACCTCACGGGTATGCCTGCGTTTTTTTCAAAGCTTATCGCATCAAGATATTGGCACATTTCTTCACGACAGAATCACTCAAATTAGGTTGCAGGAGATTACGTGGTCATTGAACTGCAGAAGAGACCGATCAGGTTTTCATTTGGATCCTTGAACAGGCCGTACCAGCCAATATTCGGGATCTCATTCTTCTCTGCGACCACCTTTCCTCCGAGTTCTTCGACCTTCTTCAGGGTTGCCTCGACGTCTTCTACCTGAACGTAAACGATGATGCCTGCGGGGATATTCTTCCTTGGCGTCATCAAACCTCCACCAGGTTCGCGTCCCGTGTTGAAGAGGGCATAATTCTCTCCGAACGAGCTGTCAATCGTCCATCCGAAAAGAGACCCGTAGAATTGAGAGACCTGTTCAACGTTCTCACCGATGATCTCGACGTGACAGATGTTGCCCTTCATGCTTCCTCCTCATTTTTTATTTCTCGGGGAACTAAGCCAAATGTACGGAGATTATCACGGCTGTCAAGGAATAAGGGATTGAAAAAAGGGCGATCGCATGACCGCCCTTTTTCACCTGTCAGAAGCTTATTTCAGGAGCGTCATCTTTTTGGATATCGATCTGTCGTCGACGTTCAGCCTGTAGATGTAAAGCCCTGATGGAACGTTGATCCCGCTGTTGTTGGTGCCGTTCCAGTGGATCGTATAGTTCCCCGGACTTTGAGTGCCCTGGACAAGCGTTCTTACGAGCTGCCCATGGATCGTGTAGACCTGTAGTTCGACCTCCGAGTTTTCATCTGCACCCTCTGGGACCGTGTAACGGATAGAGGTCGAGGGATTGAAGGGATTAGGGTAATTCTGGGAGAGCACCAGGCTCAACGGAATGCCTGGCCCTCCGTTATCATCTCCTATCCCAGTTGGTTCGAAGACAAGCGTGTGCTCATTCGTGTCGGTTGTGTGGCTCATGCCACCGCTGTTGTCCCACATCGCTACCGCGAAATTGTAGCTGTCTGCGGGATCGAACTGGACATCACGTTCGGTGTCATTCGGTCCCGTTGTCGTCAACGACCGCATGAATTCCACCGTCCAGACGCCATTATCGTAATAACCGGCCGCATGGACGTCTGCACGGCTCCCGTCAGGGATCTCATGTATGTATCCCGCGACCGTCGAGCCGGCGATCCACCCCGAATCGACCCAATCGACTGCGACCTTGACGGTGTTGGCACGTATAACCGCATAAGGATCGAAGGATTGGAGTGTGGTGGCATCTCTGACGAGGAATCTTATACTGGTATTGGGGTCGATATTAGCCATAGAGAGGGGAGTATCTCCGCCATTGGAGTTGTCATCGTAAGTGTTGTTTCCACCGTCTCCCAGCCGTGTCTCCCCACCGGCTGTAGTGTCCTGGATCGCGATAAAGTACTTGTCGTCCGCATAACCCATGGGATTCGATCGTGTCGCCTTCCAGTGCCATGTATCTACTGTCCCCTGGGAGGTGTACATGAGAGGGGGATGGCACATAGTGGCGCATTGAGCCCCGTTAGGTGTGGTTCCCAGGTCCCACAGGATAGCGACCCTATCCTCGTTGCCCGACTGACTCCAGGATGGATCATCAAATGTCCATTGATTTTTGAACACGCTCTCCGTGGTTGAGGGATCCGTCCACTGCGTGAGGAGGTAAAAACTGGAATCATCGTAGGCAGCCTTCATAGTCACTCCGTTGCTCGTGACGATAGTGTCGCCTGTCCAGTCGCCAGCGTCCACACCGTCTAAAGTTGGTGTCTCGTTGACCGCTGTCAGTGTGGCCGCGGGGAGCTGAACGCCGGCCATAAGAGAGGCGGTGAACAAGATAACGAGTATTTTCAGTCCATCTTTCATGAATTTTCTCCTGCTCTATCGAATGGGAAACTCGATACGTGGAATTGAGGAAACATGGCTGGATCAATAAGTTCCAGCATTGAACAAATCGTTAGCGGTAAAAAATGTGGTCGAAAAAATCACCTCCTTTGAAGTAATCGATTGAATCCCCGATCCATGCACATAAAAAGATATGGAGAAGGGGAGTCTAAAGAGTACGATTTTGATTTGGCAGGTGCTGGTCCTTAATCTTTATCAGCCATTCCCTGGCCTTAGGCGTTCCTTTCTAATTATGATTCCCGGTAGACCGGAACGAGATCTTGCTTATTATAGATGTTTAAGTAAAAAAAGATTGGAACCTCAACTGTTGTTGTCATAATACTTCAATAATATATATAGAAGTATTCCCTTATGTCAAGTGACTTGTTGGCGCTACCAGAATGGGAAAAGAGCTTGCCGTGTAAAGTAAATCAAGGTATATGGTGTACTTAAAATTAGTTGCAGGGGAGAAAAAACGGCTTTGATTGGAAGCCGGTCCTTTATGTTTCATAGACTACCGCGAGGCGGTTTTGCGTGTGTAGTATTCCATCTGGCACGAGTAGGTCGATACACGGATAAAGACTCTCCCCAACATAAACGCTTCCTGCAGTAGGAAGAGGGCAATGATCCAGACCAATTCGTCTTGGGGGATGATGCTGTAAATAATCAGATATACAATGACCAGCACCCCGGAGAGGAGGAGAAGGAAGCTGTAGAT
This sequence comes from uncultured Gemmatimonadota bacterium, assembly GCA_964442125.1. GTDB lineage: Bacteria > Gemmatimonadota > CAZMKB01 > CAZMKB01 > CAZNLH01 > CAYTWO01. Next base: position 11,484 of record CAYTWO010000037.1, on the reverse strand, counting down.
CGCAGTGGTCCCCGGGAGATTGCCCACGCAGAACCTGAACGATCCTGCGGTTGCGAGGATCGCGGATGGGAACCCGTCTACGACCCGTTTGATCCTGGCATAATCAAAGATCATGTCAATGAAGAAAACTGCCGTAATAGTCAACAGGGTAATCCCAATTCCCACCGAGAACTCGAGCTGGGGATAAGGGGAGTCTTTTATCATTTCTTCGAGCCAGTCTCCCGCCTTGATCATCAAGAGCCAGTAGGTTAGGAGGTAGATGGCGGAGGAGAGGATCGTCAACCTGAGGAAAGGGAGCAGGTGCTTGAATACCCCGCGAGAAAAACGCAGCATACCGTTGCCTTCCCCGTCGGGTTTGAACACCTCGAGAATCCCTCCGGAAAGAATCGACCAGAGAAAGATGTAGAGAAGACCAACCGGTAGGATAGCTGTCCCCATAGTCTCCATGAACGAGGGATTGTTGAATTCGAATTCAGCAAGCCATGAATAGCTGAAACCATCCATTAAAACTTCTCCCATCAGGCTACTGCCGAGCTCACTCATGAGTTTCCAGTAAAGGGGGAGTGTGAGCAGAATCGAAACCAGCAGGTTAAGGGAGAAGAGTATTAGGACAACCCCGGGGTTCCTTCGCGCCAGTATGATCCCATCCTTGAGTGATGACTTAACCATATTAGTTATCCAAATATGCTCGCCACGTGTAGGAAATTCTGAATCCAGAGAAGCCATCTCGATGACCACCTAAGTGCTGGTCTACGGTCTGCTTCAAGAACAAGGCTGTTGTTGCTTCTGTTAACATCGAGAAGGATCTGGTGGAGCGGATCTATCTCTGCCGATTTCAATCTACTGGTCCTTTTGAATTTGAATTTTTGCCATCTTTCGATTCCATCCCAATGCTCAGTGAGGATCTCGCCGTCCTCGAATGTGACCAGGAGATCGACCGGATGGATGAACTCACCAAGCCTCCTCAACCAAACCTCGCTTTCGATAAATGGAAGTCCCTCCTCTGATCGAACGATCTGTCGATCACTCTTTTCTTCTTCGCCCTCGATCACCACTCTCCCTTCCGGGGTTTCGTAGACTCCCGGCATGACCCTCAGGGTGTCGGAGGTCAACCTGTCAACGGAATAGTCGAAGAGATATCCCTCTTCCAGTGACTGGCTGAGAAATTTCTCCATGTCGATTCCGGCGACTTCATTGACTACCTCGATGAACTGGTCGGTGGTCGGATGGCGAAAACGGAATCGGCTGTGGTATGTCCTCATGACCCTGGCCATGGTTGCTTCACCAAGTAGGTTCTCGAGGGTTTTGAGCATCAGGGCCGGGCGTGAATAGGCGTTTATCCAGTAGCTGTCATCGTTGTAAAACGACCACGAGTCCTTGTTCAGCCTGTCGAGCTGTGGAGCCGAGAGATAGCTCCGCTTGCGTTCCTCGAATGGAGCGATGGGGACATCCTCGAGATATATTCCGATGAATGGAAAAGTAATCTCACCAAAAGTCTCGGTGTGCGTGTCGAGCTTCAGCCAGTCCAAGCCCGGGTAAGGAATGCCCTCTTCACCACCGAATCTTTTGTACGCATGATTGTAACCGTAGGCTTTTCCCAGAACTTTTTCTGTTGAGTAGGTAGTGAAACCTTCGTCGAGCCATGGCTCTTCGAACTCGTTGCTTGCCACGAGTCCGTACCAGTACTGGTGGCCAAATTCGTGAATGATGACACCTTCCGGGCTCAACCGTTTATCCGGAGCTATCCAGTCTGTACCGGCTCCAAACAGGGTGGGGTATTCCATTCCTCCAGCGTCTTCCGCGCCCCTCGGCGGGTCGAAAAACGTGATAGTACTGTATGGGTACGGACCGTACCAAAGGCCGTAGTATTTGATCGCATTGCTGAGTGCTTCGAAATGTCGGTCGACCTGGTCGATGTGGGAGGGCTGGATTAGGAGGGTCATCTTTATGTCATCGAGCATCACATCCTCACGAGGGAGTGAGAAGAGTGAGGCGAGGGAATCGACCTCATGTAGTGAAGTCATCTCGATTGCAACGAAATCCCTCTCCACAACGACATAATCCGGGCAAGCTGTCCATGCGAAGTCGTGGACAGCTTCCTGGTAGTACCTGTATGTTATTGTTCCATCCGGATTCTTGACTTCCCCGATACGTTCCCCCGTTGCTCCGATAACAAAATGGTCCGGCAGTGTGATCTTGACGTCGTATGTGCCGAAATCAGCGTAATATTCGCTGTGCGCGTGATACTGGTGACAGTTCCATCCCTGAGCCTGCCCCTCGAACACACCTATCTTGGGAAACCACTGGGCAGCCATGTAAAAATCCCGCCTGTGTCCGGAACGGGCGAAGACCTGGTGCAGTTTCGTTCGAAAGTCGATCCGTATCTTTAGCGAATCACCAGGTCCGATGGCTCGTGGAAGACCGACCTTCATGACCGTTTGATCGTCTTCGTTTTGATCGTCGGGTTGTGTGTAGCTGCAAGCGGACGATAATTCTGGTCCGCTATCGACGTAAATCGAATCGATATCGACCCATCCCCATTTTCCTGTCTCGATCTCCTCACCCCTGTGTTCGCCTTCCGACTCGATCATAAACGTACTCTTTTCGTTTTTGAAGGCGTTCAGGTAACAGTGGAACCAGAGCTCATCGGTAGTATCCTGAGTCGAGTTGATCCAGGTAATAAACTCTCTCCCCCTGATCTCATTTTCTTCCGGGAACAGCCTCACATCCATCCGGTAACTGGCTATCCTCGGAGCTCTTGAGGCGATGAGTGGATGATAGGCGAGTAGAGGAAAAAGAAACAGAGAGATCAGCGTTAGTTTCCTACCAGTTTGTCGGAAAAGCTCTTGCATAGAGGTCAAGTCGGTGTGCCGCCGGGGAACCGGAGGTTTTAATTCGTTGTGACCGCTGCAGGTCATGCGGGCACAAGGGTGTTGTTTGGTCCACAAGATACAGCCGACTCACCTTCCTGTCAAGGAAGAGGGTTGAAGGATTTTCCTATTTAAAGCGGGAAAATACCGGAGAGGACTGATATCACCGGACCCGCTGGTTGTACTGTTCGAGTAAGGCTTCGAACGAGGCCTCCTTCCACTTAATCAACTGAGCCTGCTCGCAGCTGAGGTTCAGGCGACGGGGACTCGTCTTCAGATTTTTCAGGACAGTGTCGGCTGTATCCGGTGTGAGACCAAGAAATTCAAGGAAATCCGCATCGAGACCTCGAAATCCACTTTGCTGGACGATGCATCTCAACGCGAGGAGGGGAGATGAGAGAGGGGTCTCAGGTATGACATGCGGGCGGTAGACACTCCATTCCAGTTCCCTCTCCATCTTCAGCAGGGAGTCCACATGAGGATTCACAAAGTCGACAAATGCATCCCACCCCAGATTTTTTGCCTTCCATTCAGCGATAACGGCGAAGGCATATGGGTAGATAACAGGATCCAGTCCGGCAATGCTCTCCGTGAGCGAATCGACGAGGGCAATCCCCGCTTCCCGCCGGTCGAGGTTCATGGTGTACAATTCGGCCAGATCGAGGGTATATTTCACGAGGATGAGCTTGGCTACCGGCAGATCGGTACTGTCTTGACGGAGTTCAACCAGGATTTTTTTAATGACCTCGAGGCGCTCCCTGTGGTCCCGATGTTCGTCAAAGTAGTCAGCGAGCCTGTTCAGTACGGTAATTCGAGAAAGCTTCATCGGTTGAGGGAGAATTTCCTCCCTCCAGAACTCTCTTACATCTTCTACTTCCCCTTGCTCGAGGACTTTTTCGAGGATCCGCTCCGTCAAATCGACGCTTTTCCAGGCTGTATCTGACCGGTAATCATCCAACAGGGTCCGAGCCATTTTCTCCTGCAGTTCATCCCACTCCTCTCTCCCATGAAAAGATCTCCTTAACGTGCTGATCACCTGAGAGCGTAATTTCGGTTCGTCGATGTTGTCCAGCAACCACATCGCCCATCTGGCATTCAGTTCGTGAAGACCAGAGTGACTCGAAGCGGACAGTATATGCAGGTATTCGCTGAGTTCGAGCTTACTATATGTGGACGGGAGCTCACGGTACTTGACGATACGAAGCAGGTCATCGTACTCGTTCATCATGTCGGCGGGGACTTCTGATTCATCGATGGATCGTATCAGTGCTTCTGTGCCCGCGAGGTCTCCAATCCTGAAGGACAAAAGCGCCTTGTCGAGCGCAAGGTCGACCCGGGAGTATTGTTCCAGTTCCCTGATAGGACGATCCCTTCCATCACGAAGGTGTCTCGCGTAATTTTTTTCGATCTGCATGAGGTAATCAAGGGCTTCTTCTGGTCGGTTGCGATCCCTGTTGGAGAGCATCAGGCGAAGCGTGGACTCGAATTTGACCCCTTTATCCGTTTTTTCCGAAAGTAGAGCCTCGTGGATAGAGCCGGCCAGGTCAAGCTCTCCTGTGGAGCAGGCCAGCCATATGAGAATCGCGCGGGCGTTAGCTCGGTTACCCGGGTCGTTCAGGATCTCGATCTCTCTGGAGAGGTTCGCAAGATCGCCGGAGAAATTGCGCGTGAAGACGGAAAGGAATTTGAACCATTCCCGTCTGCTCTCTTTACGAGCCCGCAGAGATGCTTTTTCCAGGTAATCCCTCGTCTTGGCTATCTCTTCGGTCTCCTCGTTTGGAAGCCTCTCTTTCGCGTAACTCTTCCACTTGAAAATCGAATCAAAGTATCTGAGCGCAATAGCGGCCTCGACTTCTGTTTCCCGACCTGTTTCTTTCCCGAGATTGATGAGGGGATCGATGTACAGGTCCTCGTTCTGCCATGATGATTTCACCGGCTCATTCTTGAACAGCTCGAGCAGGAGGTCGAGTCTTTGACCTGGAGATTTGCCGGGGGAATTGTATTTTCCCCAGATGGTGTAAAAGGTGAGCATTCCATTCCAGTCAGAGTGGAGGGGCTGAAGGGGCTGGAAGTATTTATCCAGGATTTGAGAGACGTATTTATTCAACTGGAACGGTTCCTTCGAGAGGTTTTCACCCTTTAGATGTATTGTCCTCGCGTTCCTTGGAGTAATCACCGTTATTTCGGTGTTCGCACATCGGTTACAGGGTTCCGTATATTTCAGCTTGAATCGGAGGAAATCATATTTGGAGAGGAGCGAGTGGAGCGAGTCGATCTCATCGGTGGACAGGTGAAAAGCCACGGCTGGCGAGTCAACACGAGCTGGGACCGTAATCTCAAACTCGTTCCTGGGATCGAGAGAATCTGGGACTAAAGCGTAAATTGCCGCCCTTCCATCACTCGAGATGTCGAGAAAGCTGGATGGTTTCCTGAACCCCTGGGTTCGATAGATGAGGCGAAAGACGCCTCTGGGGATGTCGAAAAAATTCGGCTCCTGACGGTGATCCCTCCGATAAGTTACCTCGGAGAGGTACCTCAGTACGGGCCCCGACCTCTGCCATTGTTCTCCGAGTGAATTCTGGTAACTCTCGAGGTATTCGACTGCCTTGTCCAGGCTGTCTACAGTTTCATAACAGAGCGAGAAGACCATATCGATGACGTGAAACCCCTCGTAGTGTTTCCGGAGTTTAATCGCCTTCTTTGCCTCCTCGGGGAGGGAGGTTCCATCCATTTCCGTATATACCGTCTCGAGTTCACGCAACCGGTCTCTCAGGAGAGAATTGAGGTGTGATTGGGTATACTCCTTGTCGAGTGGAGCGATGACAAGGATCAGGGAATCGGCTTTTTGCGGTGAATAGTGAGGGCTTCTCCTGTCGGCGCAGTGTTCGAACTCTATTTTTCTGAGCACGAGGGCCAGTTCGTCTGGAATCTCAGGTGAGCTCCAGAGTGAGCGGACGAGTTCCATAACCTCTCCGGGTATAGTCCGGCTGGCTCTCTTGAGCACGTTGTAGAATTTCAAGTAGATACCGGATCGTGATGGAGAAATCGAAAGCCATATCGCCCCTTCCGTGAGGTGAAGAGGTGCTGAACCAGTGACAGCCAGGTCCGTGAAGGTCACCAGGGCGTCTTTGATAAGACTTTTGTCCTCGCTCGAAACTGAAGGACGTGGTTTTACGCGCGATAACAAGTAGTAGGCAGCAGTTGCCCTTATCCGCTGGTCTTTTACCGAGAGACTCCTGTAGATATCGATCCATTTTTCCCATTGACCTATGTCGTTGTAGAACAGCCCTCTTGACAGGTCGAGGAGATCCATCTCTGCTCCCTGCAGGTCGAGGGTCGTCTCAACCTTGCGTGCAAAAGCCTCGGTTGCCGGGGGAGGGACCCGATATCCCGCAGCCGTCGGGAAGATCATACGGAGAGCGAATTCAAGTGAGGTCGATGAGTCCGGGAATTCCTCGATAAAATCATCAACCCTCTGGCTGAGCACTTCGAACGGTCTCTTCGGTGTCCTGAGCGTCAACGCAATGTCGAGGTAATCCCTGATCGCCCGGTAAACATTTGGCCCGCGCAATTTCCTGAGGTTGGAGATCGCCCTCGATTCGTCTTCCGTCCAATCCATATCCAGTGGAGTAACCTTAAAGGTGGTTCCTTTATCGAATCTCATTTGACCGAATTTCTCACCAGCGTAAAGGGTCTGGATCATCGGTACCCATGTCAGTATTGTCACCGAATCGGTTCCACTATGAACGTATCTGGCAAAGTTGACCTTCCATACCTCCCCGTCTTCCACTCCTTCCACGAACTGATGGATCGGTATCTTGAGCTCCACAACCCAGTAGTTCTCGAACAGTCCCGGCGTGGCCGTCCATGCGAAATCCCTGTAGTAGTCTCTATTCGAGGTTTGACTGTCGAATTTTGCACCGATGGCATTCGTGGAGAGTTGAACGTAGAGTGAATCCTGGTCCCCTGGATAGAAGAAGAACTCGACATCGTCATCTGACTCCGAAATCGAGCCGTCCCTCCTGATCGTGGATATATCGAGCTCTTTGATGGTTTTTCCCCTGCAGGTGTATAGGAGGTAGAGGAATGTGTCGTCATAGAGGGTTTTTATCGTCGTTAACGTTGATGGGATCCCCTTCTCACCAAGTTCGTGGAACGCGCTATCTGGAACGGCATGCCCCCAAATCTGATCGGACGGGTCTCCGTCTATAATTGGTCCAGCCTCAACATACCTGGCTTCGATTAGAGGCGAACCATCTTTATCTTTTTCTCCTATGGCATGGATCTCTGATCGACAGAGGAGACCAAAGGTGGTCAGCAACAAGGTTAAGATCGTCAATTTCATTATCACCGCTCCAGGGATAATGGTTCGGTTTGTCTGCCCAGCACTGATTCTGGGAACCCCTTCTGATGGCAGAAATCAGCTGTGGTGTTGATTTCCAGTCAATATATAAAATCAATAGCTAAAGATAAAGAGGCTTGCGAACACACTTTTAGTGTACAGAATTATCTCTCTTGCATTTCCATCGAATATCCACTATTTTTGACACGGGTAATCCACGAGCTTATTTTCCTATTTTACTGAATCCCATGGAGTTGGAGGCAGCTTCAGACTGACCGTTATGTCGGTCCAAGTAGAGAATGCCGATCGTCTTTGCCATACTGGTTATCTCCATCTTCCTCTTTGCCACTGAGATCGTCAGCATAGACCTCGTGGCGATTGTAATGATCGTTGCTCTCCCTCTTTCCGGTGTACTCACACCTGCCGAAGCCTTATCCGGTTTCAGTAACCCCGCCCTGGTCACCGTGGGAGCCCTTTTTGTCGTCGGTGAGGGTCTCTTGCGGACCGGTGCAGTTAGTGTGGTCTCCCAGAGGATCATCCAGATATCGCAGGGTAAGCCGTTCCGTGTCTTTCTGCTGACGATTATCGTGGTGGCTGTCGTTTCAGCCTTCATCAACAACACTCCGGTAGTAATGGTCTTTATACCGGTTATTCTCGGGGTGGCTCACCGGTTCCAGATAGTACCCTCCAAGCTCCTTATCCCCATCTCGTACGCGTCGATACTTGGGGGGACCTGTACACTTGTAGGGACATCGACTAATGTCCTGGTAAGTTCCCTGTCCGAACAGCATGGCTTTGGCGCGCTCGGCATGTTTGAGTTCAGCAAGATTGGTTTGATCTTCCTCGGTGCGGGGATCGTCTACCTCCTCTTTGTTGGGCAGAAGCTCCTCCCTGACCGAAAGACCTTCACAGGCCTCCTTCCGCTCGAACGAAGGCGACAATACATTACTGAGCTCGAGGTAAGGGAAGATTCCGGTCTGATTGGAAAAACGATCGCAGAGACTCTCGGAGCTTCACATCCAGGCATGAGCGTCCTTCAGTTGATTCGTGGTGAAACGATCGAGTGGCAGCCCGATGATGATACGGTTCTCCATGGAGGCGATATTTTCATCGCGAGGGGTGATGTATCGGACATCATGGACATGAGACGAAAACGCGAGGTGGAAATCCTTCCTGAGCTGTTGGGTGGCTCCCTCAGGTTCGACAGGCGTACGATGACGCTTGCTGAACTGGTAGTGTCACCTGCGTCATCCTTGATGGGGAAACAGGTCTCGGATGTCCATTTCCGCCGCCGTTTTGGAATAGCCCTGGTTGCTATTCAGAGACATGGTGTCCATTTGAGGGAGAAGATCACCGAGTTGACGTTAGAGGTTGGAGACATTCTTCTGATCTTTGGAGACGACGAGGCGTTCTCAAGGATTAACGAGACGGATGATTTCATGATGATGGAAGGTATACAGGACACGTACATAGCTAAAGACAAGGCTACGGTTGCATTTCTCGTACTCATCGCCGTTGTCCTCTCCCTCACATTTAATATCCTGCCACTCGTCCTAACTGCCGTGATAGGTGCCGCACTGATGATCTTTTCCGGTTGTCTCACCTCGAGGGAGGCATACCGCTCGATCAACTGGCCAATCCTAATCCTGATCGGGGGGACCATCTCGCTTGGACTGGCCATGGAAAAGACCGGATCGGCACTCCTTCTCGCTGAAGGTATCATAGGGGCTGTGGGGTCGATGGGACCAATAGCGGTTCTGTCTGCGGTCTATGTCGTATCGGTTCTGCTGACGGCCATCGTCTCCAACAACGCGGCCGCGGTCCTTATGATCCCGATAGCAATATCGACGGCTGTCGGACTCGATGTTGATCCGAGACCTTTTATCATGGCCGTGACGTTTGGGGCCTCAGCGAGCTTTGCCACGCCTATCGGTTATCAGACAAACATGCTCGTCTATGGTCCCGGCGGATACCGATACGCGGACTACCTCAAGATCGGCATTCCTCTGAATATCCTCCTCTGGATCCTCGCGACGATTCTGATCCCGCTCTTCTGGCCGCTGGGTTAGTTAAATATTAAATAGAATATTAAATAGGGACAGTCACCATTTATTTAAATGGTGACTGTCCCTATTTAACAGCGAGTCTATGGCACGATGAATCCCGCGAACCTTGCCTCATCGACAGCCAGTCTGGTCTCGAAATTCCCTGCCCTCGCTACTATATGGAAGAGACCGACCGGTGCCTTCGAGGGGATGCTCAGTGTCACGTCCAGGACTATAGAGGACTCAGGGGGGAGGGTGCCGGAGGTGGGATTGTCTATGTTCAGCAAAGCGGGTGGGATCGTCACCTCTGCCGCCGGTCCCGCCAGATAGACATCCAACCAGAGGTCGCCTGTGAGTGGTATACTGAGTCTGTTTTCAAGGGTCGTGGTGAAATCCAGGCTCTCTCCAGCATGTACTTCGAAGTTGATGGGAGGGTCCAGTGTCAGCGAAACGAGGGGGTCGGAGTTGGTCTGGTAATAAACCTCCGCGCTGTCCGATTGAAAGTAGGTATTCGACCAGTAAACGACATGCTGACCACCCGATCCATCGGTCACGAGTGAAGGAATGTAACTGGAATTGTCGAATGTCAAAGGCTCGCTCTGCCAGTTGCCAGTTTCCAGCCACGAATGGAAGATTGTGCCTGTGTAAAAATTACCCGACACCTCTTCCCAGACCATGTGCGGCTCGGCACCTGGACCGACCGACAGAACCGGTCCGGCAGCGCCATTTCCTCCCGTCACCAGGTCCCATCCTTCCCAGGTTGTTCCACCGTCGGTGCTCGTGTTGTAATAGGTCCTGAAAGGCATCCCCCAACCATCGTTTCCGCTGGCACCGAGATACAGTGTCCCGTCCGGTACGATACGGATGGATGTGTCGTAATCATCTAAATTGGGAGTCGGGATGTTTCGAACCTCCCAACTCCTACCCGTTTTCGTGGCGTATTGAACGTCATAGTTACCGTAGCCGCCTCCCCGGTATGTGATGTGGGGTACACCGATCTCCGCGACCGCGATCCGCGGGATTGCACCGGTCCAGAAGGCCCCGAGCTCGCTTTCTGAGATTATTTCTGTTATCCAGGTGCCACCTGAGGTCTTATATGCGTGATGAATCTTACCTGTTCCTGTCTCCTGATCGTACCCTGCCCAGGCGATATTCGGTTTACCGAATCCGTCGACAGCTACTGCAGGGGTGACGTCGTCCCATGAATTCGTGGTGACCTGCTCGATCTCCCACGATCCGGTCTGGTTCGTGGCGTACATGATCTCCGGTCCCTGAAGGCTCTGGACCTGATAGACGATGTGGGTCGATCCGTTGTAATGTGAGGCCGCGTCGAGTCGTGAGAAATTTCCTCCAGTCGGGGTGATATCGATGGGAGTCCCCCAGGCCATCCCGTCGTTGGTCATGAACATGACGTGATGTAGGCCGTCGGAAGGATCTTCGAAAAGCCATGCGAGGTGGAGGACATCGTTTCCGTCGATCGATAGTGAGCCGGTTGCTGTGATGTCTTCACCGTTGTTCCAAGTGAGCTGTTCCGGAGAGGACCAGTCGGAGAGGAGATCAGAGGGAGAGATCAAGAGAACCGTAGTGGACAGCAATCCCACCACCCAGCACCAGACTTTAGCAAACATGGCGTTACCTCCCGACGCTGATTTCCAATGATTCAGATCATTTTTTCTCGTACTCGACAAGTTTCGTGGCGAACCGGCTTCCATCGTCATCCACCATCTCGGTCTGAAGTGGCAGCGCTACGTCCGGAGCGATAACCTGCAGGTATTTGATTTTGTCGTCCTCGCGGAAGACACACCGAAAACCCTCTACTCCCGCGATCGTCTCTTTCGATTCCACCTTGAAGGAGACCTTTTTTTCCCCCTCTGTCCTCGTAAACCCGGACCCGACCTCGAGTTCGGACATCCCAAGGAACATCATACTCAGTGCGGGAGTGAAGAGGGTCGATCCGAGGATGGCGCCGGCTTCCGAGCCGCTCATCATCATGGTCATCATCAGCTTGCCTGCCAACTCGTCCGCTGTCGCCGTTGTGCTAGAGGAGGCTTCATCTTCCCCAAACTTGGACTCGTAGCTGACCTTGAATTTGTCTTCGCCCACCTTCACGAAGTCGAGGTCGATAGATCCTGACTTTACCTCACCATCCTTGGTACTCTCTATTAAATACTTGTAGTGTTCGTCACCCCCGAACGAGTACGGTTTCCAGACTTGTGCCCCGGCTGAT
>CAYTWO010000036.1:0-20695 GCA_964442125.1 uncultured Gemmatimonadota bacterium | reverse complement strand
TGGCAACTGGAACGTGCCGAAGGCAGGGAGGCTTCCACGTGTCGTGTACGTCGTCACCAGGTCCTGGTCACTGCGTGTGAACGGGACCAGTTCGCCCGTCTCCGGATCGATCACCCTGAATTGGTCAGGCCAGTTACTCAGGTCCGACTCTTCAGTGCTGTCGAAGACGCGCGTAAGGGGATCGTCGCGATCCTGATCGTTGGTACCCTCACGGAACTCTGAATCACCCGCCAGGGGATTGTAACCCTGGGAAAAGACCTTGTCGAGGCTCCCGTCTCCGTCTGCGTCATATTTGGATGCGAACCAGAGACCCGTGCCGAAGACGTAGTTGTTCGACGTGTTGGACGGGAAAAAACCCGTCCCGTTACCGGTTGGAACGTCATTGCCGATTATACCCTGGTTGGAAATCGCCAGAAAGACCGCGTTGACGTCGTGGTTCTCCATATCCAGCTGTGTGAGCCTCGGAGTACTCCCTCCTCCGGCCTTCTCGTACATGACATAAGCGTCAACAGGGCCAGAGGATAACAACAACGCAAACATGAAAAGTAAAACATACCCCGCAGTCACTATTTTCGCGGGGGGTTTCCTACCCACTTTCAGTTTTGACATAACCTCACTCTCCTTGCTTGAAATATCCGGAACCTGCAGGGGGGTGGTGCTGAGAGCCCTCCCCCCTGCCATCGTGATAAGTCAAGACTAGAACTTTATCTCCAGACCGAGCCTGAACAACCTCGGTATATCGAAGTTGTTGGGGTTGGAGTCGTAGGCACCAATGGAAAGGATGGCCATGGTCAGCTCTTCCTCCAGTGTCACCTCACCATCACCGTCCATATCGAGGCGACGAATGATCTCCGCGCGATCCGTCTCGTCACGGTCGCCATCACCGTCGATATCAGTCGGCGTTCGATCGGCCGGACTGACATAGAGATCCGGTGTCGCTATACCCATGTAATCGAGCGCGTCCTGGATCGAGTTGCCATCCGTGTACGGACTGCCCGTCGTCTGGTAGACGCCGTTAGATACACCCGCACTGGCAAATACATCCGTTTGATTGGCACTCAGGCTGTTGCTGTCAAAAAGGTTACGAATGTCGGCAAAGGCCGTGTACTCGAGACCCGCAAGGCTGAAATCACGGGTCACCCGCAGGTTAGCCATCGACTGCCAGCCCCTGCGGCTCAGGTTGATATCCTCGATGAAATCGAAGTTCTCGTTCTGTCGCGTGTAGGGCCTGCCGCTGTTAGCCTGGAACGTGAAGTTGACCCCAGTGTCCCTGAACACCTTACCCACTCCCGTCCCCTCCCTGAAATCATTGGGGAGCTGCAGGTTGAATACCGTGTTGAAGGTGTGCGTCTGATCAAAATCGTTCGCCGCCGGCATAATCGGCGGCAGAGGCGGGATGTCACCCACCACGAAACGCCCCTCGTTACGCACGAAATCCTCAGGATCCGTTCCCGTACTGCGCGAGAACAACAACGTGTACGTGAAGTCAGTAGAAAAATAATTGTTGAACCTCTTGCGCAACGTCGTGTCCATTCCCTTCACGTTGCCGTGATCCTGGTTAGTATACACTCGCAGGAAACGTGTGCTACCCTCCTGCTGCAGATACCTCGTCGCTATGTTACCGTCAAAATCACGGTTGTAGCCCACAAGGTCCAATACCCAGTTCTCCGACAGCAGAGTCGTAAAACCCACCTCGAACGACGTCGTCTTGCGCAATCCCATGTCAGGATTGCCAAAAAAGGCGTTCGTGTTACCCTGCTGGTCCACATCGATGTTGATGCCGTCGTAAAGCATCGAGAACTGTGGGACCTGGTACTTCGTACCGTAACTCACCCTGACCTGCGTGCGCTCCGTCACAGGATGCGCCACTCCCAAACGCGGCGCTATCTCCGTCTTACGACTCGGATTCACCATAGGCGAGTCCTGGTCGCCAAATATCGACGGGAACGATACACCGGCGTTGAATGAGTCGACCCTCAAACCAAGGTCGATCACCAGGTCCTGATAATCGAGCCTGTCCTCCACGTAAAAGGACTCCATGTCAGGCTTCGCAAGATAAAAATCAAGAAACGTCGCCGTAGAATAAGCACCGCCGTACTGCTCCACCTGCCATATCTTTACCTCCGCGCCCGCCCTCAGACGATGGACACGGTCCAGCTGGCTGTCGAAGTCGAACCGGAAGTTGGAACGCTCCTCTCGTCCGTTGAACAGGGCATCCACAAGTCCCTTGTCCCGATCCCAGAACACTGTAGGGATACCGAAGGGGTTGTCCGCGCGCTGGTTGTCCGACTGGATAACGTTGTCGAATAACTCGTGCTGCTCGAATCGGGTCGCCCACAGGTCCGACCCGAAGATGGGGATGTCCCTGAACATGAAGTTCAGCATTGAACGCTGATCATGATAACCGAGGCTCGCGCCAGGCACCACTACCCTAGAGCTCGTAGAATCGAACGGCGCCCAGAGATCTCCAGTGTTGCGCCGGAAGGTCTGAAAACTACCTCGGACCGAGATGTTCGTGCTGCGCTCCGCCGACTGGCTCAACGTCTGGTCGTAGCCGATGATGCCCAGACGGTTGCGGTTCACGAACGCGCGGTTGCGCTCCTCCTCGAAGAAATACCTCCGACGACTGAAAACCATGCCCTGGTCTCTGTCCTCCAGGTAGGTGCCGATCAACTTGATGTTACGGGTCGGCTGATACGCGATCTTTCCCTGAAAACGCAACTCATCGCCCTGCTGACCCGGTAGACGTCCCTCCCAGTCCGTTCCACCGAACCGACGCTCACGGATATCGCTCAGGTGCATTATAGGAAGATCTCGATCCGCATTGCGCAGCATTGACGTGAGGTCGAGGTTATATCCCAGAAACTCACGTACCTCATCGGAGTTGCTGAATCGATCAGCAACGTCGAAGAGATCGTCCGTGTTTCCCTTGAACCCGTCTGCCCTCGGTCGACGGTCTCCCTTACCGATCACGTCACTGGAGAAGAAGAAGGTCAGGTTGTCGGCCGCGGGGATGGGACCCCCGATGCTGAACTGACCACGGTTATATCCGTAGTTGGAGGAGGTCGGATTGAACTCGTCCGTCTCTATACGAAACTGTCCGGATAGATCCGTACCTCCCTCTCGTGTCACTATGTTGATCACGCCCGACTGAGCGTCGCCAAACTGCGATCCGTAACCGCCCGTGATTACGTCGATCTCCTCTATACCGTATTCCGGTACATCCAGCGGATTGGTGTCCGTATGATACCGCCTGACGTTGATGCCGTCCACGTAGATGGCATTCTCGGTGGTTCGGCCCCCACGTACACTGATCTGGTACGCCGAGTTACCTGCATCACCAAAACGCACCACTCCCGCCTGAAGCGTGATGATGTCACGGTAGTTGTCCACCGGCAATGCCTGCGTCGACTCGAACGTTACCCTGTGGCGCGTCACCGTATTGTCCCTGGGGACTAAGGGGTCTCTCACTCCCTGTACTATCACCCCCGGCAACTCGATGACCGTCGACTTGAGATCGAAATCTACACTGTGCGTATGACCCGCCAGTACCCTCTGATCCATTACCGTTACCGACTGGTAGCCGATCAACTGCGCCTTCACGTCGCGGAGACCTGCCGGTACGTTGAGAATGAAGAAATACCCCTCGTCATTCGTTATGTTGCCCAGAAGGGTCCCTTCCACTGTTACCTGAGCGCCCACCAGTGGCTCTCCCGTATCCGCATCGCGGATCAATCCCTCTAACTTACCCGTCGTCTGCCCCTGTAACATCAATGGAACGGTGAGGACCAGAGATAAGGCGAAGGCCAATAATATAAGCTTCCTGGCCATGCTCTCTCCTTTCATTCCACTCTCCTTTGTGCTCGTGTTTCCAGCCCTGATTACGATGATCGTCAACACCAACACTTACCGATTCTGACCGATCATCTCGCGATACCTTTTGTTACCATCACCTCCTTTAACGGCTCCTCCGGGACTGGAGTCGCACACGAAATATATTCGTCTGAACTCCTTTCCGAAAATGAACATCGATTGAAACCTAATGTAACCCGCTTCTTCCAATTATGACAATACAAAAGGATACGGGACCTCTTTCGATAAGAGCAATGGTTGTGCCACCCTTAATTGCTTAAACTTAGATAATGAATATATGTTTACATTACAACCGGTTATCATTTATTTAAACACATCTATAGGTTGTTATTTCCAATTGCCTGAACTCTCCCAAAGCGACACACTCTGCTACATATAAATTGAGCTAACTAGGCATAGCTCTATAAGCTAAATTCAATCACCTGGTTACAGTAATTTCCAAGGTGACACCTACTGTTGCGTTATTTGATTACAGTCACAGGAGATTGTGACACTTTTCCCATGGTTGATGAGAGCTTAAGGATAAATCCCCCTTACTCTCAAGGCTTCACCTACTCTCCCTACACCAAGCGCGTATGCAGCCAGCCTCATAGGGATCTTGTGCTGGTCGACTAACCTGATCAATTGCTGGAAAGCTTCCGTCATGATGTTTTTCAGGCGCATATTGACATCTTTTTCGGTCCAGAAGAGCTGTTGGATATTCTGAACCCATTCGAAGTATGAGACGGTCACTCCCCCGGCATTTGAATAGATATCCGGGATAACGAAAATTCCGTTATCGAAGAGGATCTTATCTGCTTCGGGAGTAGTCGGTCCATTTGCAGCTTCGGCGACGATCCTGGTATTTACCTTGCCGGCATTGTCTTCGGTCAGCACGTTCTCGAGTGCCGAAGGGGCAAGGACCTCACATTCGAGAGATAAAAGCTCATCGGTGGTAATACTATCTGTCCCTTCAAATCCCTCAACACTTCCCGTTTTATCCTTGTGTTCGAGAATCTTCTGCGCGTCAATACCACTCTCCGAATAAATACCCCCCCGGGAATCATTAACGGCTATGATCCTGGCGCCGTATTCCTGAATCAGTTTTCCAATGACCGAGCCGGCCTTCCCATATCCCTGAATGACTATCCTTGCGCCATTTATGTCTATACCGAGGTGCTTGCAGGTCTCAGTAATTGAATAAACACATCCACGACCGGTTGCCTCGTTCCTGCCCAGACTTCCACCGATGCTCAGGGGCTTACCCGTGACAATCCCCGGCGCGCAGTAACCTTTTGTCATGCTGTAAGTGTCCATTATCCATGCCATCGTCTGGGAATTCGTATAGACATCAGGGGCAGGGATATCCCTCTCAGGTCCGATTATTACCGATATCTCACTGGTATAACGACGAGTCAGGCGCTCCAGTTCACTTGTGGACATCTCTTTAGGATTGCAGGTGACACCGCCTTTCCCCCCTCCAAAGGGTATTCCAACTATAGCACACTTCCATGTCATCCATGTTGCAAGGGCCTTGACCACGTCAATCGTGACGCTTGGATGGTACCGGATCCCTCCTTTGGCAGGCCCCCTCGTAGTGTTGTGCTGTACACGATGGCCCGTGAACATTTTGATCGAGCCGTCATCCATCTTGACAGGAAAATTAGAAGTCAGCCACCTCTCTGGAATCCTCAGGTTTTCTCTGATGTCTGTTTCAAGGTCGAGAAAATCTGCAGCCTCATCGAATTGCTCCAATGCGATTTCATGAAGATTAATTGACTGCTTCTCCATGTTCAGCAAACTCCAGAGTAGGTCGAGGGAAAATCACGTGAATGGCCTCCGCAAAGAAACAATCATGGTTGAGAACAAACTCAATTCAATTTGAACTGAACTGGATACTGGACCCAGACCTTTACCGGGCGGTCTCGGGACATGGCCGGTGTAAAGCGCGCCGTTCTATACGCCCGTATCGCCGCATCATCGAGGGCTTTGTTCCCGGATGACTTGTTGATCTGGACTTTCTTGACCTGGCCTCTTTCATCGATCAATAACCAGAGGACAACTGTTCCTTCGATGCCTGCCTTTTTCAAGAACGAAGGATAATTCAACTTGACAGATCCTTTGATCAGTGTAGGAGCGACCTCGTAAGGAGTAAAGGTCGGTTGATCCTCGAACGAAGGAGGAATTATGGGGATGTTTTTCTCGATTTCCGTTTCCGCAATGGTTATTTCTTCTTCTACTTCCTCTTCCGGGGCAGCTTCGACCGGTGTAGCCACCGGTTTCTTGATCTTGTCCGGAGGAGGTGGAATGATGATCTCTCTGGGAAGATCGATAGAAATAGTTTCCGTCGAACTTATCCTGAACTCCGGGGGGCTCATTCCGGGTAGTATATACATCAGAATTACATGGACAATAGCGGAGATGATCGTCGCGTAAGTAAAATACTTGGTAGATCTCGCCTTGAACTTGGCGTTTTCTGTCATGTGCAGACTTGCTGCTTGTGTCGCCGGGTTCACTCTTTCTACTCCGGTTCAGTTATATCGTGTTACCCTGGTTGGTAGACAGTGTCGAGAGATCAGTCCCTCTCCTTTTGAGTGGCGAAGTTGATCCTTACCGCTTCGGCAATCTTGAGCTGGTCGAGTGCCTTGTTGATTTCACCAAATGGTGTCCTCTTGTCGGCTCTTATTGCCACTACCAGGCGAGGGTGCTCGATAAGGACCGGCTTCACCGTGAAGGCAATGTCATCGGTCGGAATGAGGACATCATCGACATATGCATTTCCCTGGGGATCGATCCAGAGATGAAGGACATCCTTCCGTCTTTCCTCTACTTTCTCAGTGGCTTCAGCCGCGGGGAACTCAACCTTCAGTCCCGTTTCTGTTCTAAATACGGTTGAGACCATAAAAAATATAAGGAGCAGAAAAGCGATATCCGCCATCGAACTCGAGGGGATCCTCTCCTCAGCACTCGATTTTCTCTTGAAAGGGCCACCTTTTTTCAGCAACGTTCAAAACCCCCTCACCGCTCCAGCAACTGCAGTGAGATTCGCTTTGCCTCTGCCAGCTGGAGCTCATCGAGGACATCTATCATGTCCTGGTATTTTGCCTCCGCTGTAACTTTGACTGCCGCAATGATCTTCGGATTCTCTGCAATCTCTGTCTCTATGAGTTCTTTGAGATTCTCCAACTCGACGTATTGTTCGTTCGGGTCACCCCCACGTTTGACGGTGAGTGAACCATCCGGCTGGATAAAGATATGAAGGATATTTTTCGAAGCGACCCTGACCTCTTCCGTCTGTGCTTCGGGAAGTACGAGCTGGAGTCCCTTCTCTTCGCTGAAAACGGTTGTCGTCAGGAAAAAGACCAGGAGTAGAAAGGCGATGTCGGCCATCGATGCCGATGGTATCTCATCGCTGACGTTGCTTCTTTTCTTAAAGAACACGAGCTATCCTCCTGACACCTTTACTATACTATGACTCGGTCTTCCTGGCTTGATCCATGTTGTAAACCGTATCCACTATATTCTCGGAACTTTCCTCCATGTCAATAATCATCTTGTCGACCCGTGTCACAAAATAGTTATGCATGATGTTGACCGGGATCGCTATGGCAAGCCCTGTCGCTGTAGTGATGAGCGCCACCTTGATCCCGCCTGCAACGAGTGTGGCGTCAACTTCCCCATAGGCCTCGATAGCACCGAATGCCTGGATCATACCAGCCACCGTACCAAGAAATCCAAGGAGAGGAGCAACAGTGGAGATCGTGGCGAGGGTGACGAGTCCTCGCTCGAGAAAGGAGAGCTCTATCGTTCCAGCGTTCTCGATGGCCGAAATTACTCTCTCGGCACCCTGGTCGACCTTTTTCAGGCCAGCCAGCAGAATCACGGCAACTGAACCTTTGGTCTTTTCACACAGGTCTCTGGCTTCATTGATCTTCGCTCCCTCGAGAAGCGTGTTCACCTTTTTCAGCAGCTTCTTGCTCTCCGAACTCGCCATTATAAGGGTAATAAATTTCCAGATGATGACACCCAACCCAATAACAGAGCAGATGAGCAAGGGCCACATCATCCACCCGCCTGCTATAAAAAGTTGCATTATAGTCAAGGTCTCAACCTCCTTTATGCTGATTTATAAATTAGCCGGAGTTGGCGTTTCGGTATTGTAATCCATTTTCTTATTTCTGTCAAGCCTTTTTTCCGACGGAACTTCCCCTGTTTTTTCCGTTTGATTCACTCTGAAACATGCACCTCTCGCCCTACAGACTGAAGTGAGCTGCAGGCCGATAACAGACGGACGGTCAGCTCCAATTCAGTTGTCAAAGGCAGCGCGAAGCATCGGCCTTTGACATGGTTATGCATAATCCTATTGAAGATCGAATCGCTTTATATATCGGTAAAGCTGTGTTCGGTGGATCCCGAGATCCCGAGCCGCCCTGGCTTTGTTACCGGATTGGTTTTTCAGTGCCTCCTCGACGCGTTTCCTCATGAGGTCATCCTTTTCTTTCGTAAGGGTCCAACTCGCAGAGCCAGCTTTTCCCTCCAGGTGATCAATGAGACCAAGATCCTCAGGCTCTATCCATTTCCCATCTGCGAGATGGATCGACTTCTCAACGATGTGCTCCAGTTCCCTCACATTCCCTGGCCAATCGTATCGATACAACACGTTTTGGGATGCCTGGGAGAACCCTTTCACTTCATTCGGTTTCTTCGATTTGTACTTGGCAAGGAAGTGTTCTGCAAGGGGCAGGATATCTTCCCTCCGATCGCGAAGCGGGGGGATCTCGATGGGGTAGACATGTAATCGGTAAAAAAGGTCTTCCCTGAACTTATCTTGCTCAACCAATTTTTTCAAATCTCGATTCGTCGCTGCAATGATTCGGACATCCAGGAGCCTGGACTTGAGCGCACCGAGTCTCCTGACCTCACCGTCCTGGAGTATCCGCAGCAGTTTCACCTGGAGAGCTTTCGACAATTCATCGACTTCGTCCAGGAAGAATGTCCCACCATTTGCCCTCTCGAATAACCCCTCCTTTGCCTTATCCGCACCTGTGAAAGCTCCCTTCTCATACCCAAAAAGCTCACTCTCGAGGAGATTCTCCGGTATAGCACCACAATTAACCACAACAAACGGGTTGTTTTTTCGAGGTCCCTGGTAATGAAGAACGTTGGCGATCAGCTCTTTTCCTGTACCACTCTCCCCTCTGAGGAGGACGGTGGAGCTGCTGTTAATGACCCTTCCGACCAACCGCAGGATTTCTTCCATCTCGTCGCTCTCGATGATGATATTGCCGAAGCTGTATTTATGGCTGACCTTTGTCTTCAGATCAACATTCTCGATCTCGAGGGCTTCTTTAGATTTCAACAGCTCTTCGTACATCCTGGCATTCTCCAGAGCGACCGTGAGCTGTCTGCCAATAAGCTTCACAAGTTTGAGATGATCTTCGTGATATTCACCTTCTTTCCTGCTCTCGAGGGCCAGGGCACCCGAGGCGTCTCCCTTCAGCATAAGAGGAACGATCACTCTAGACCGGTAACCTTCCTTCAGCTTTGTTCTTTCATCTTGGAACGGACTGTTCTCCATCAATTTCTCGGTAACCAGAGGTTCCTGGACCCTGAGGACCCACCCAACCGCATGGTTCTTGATAACCTTTCCGCCCGGGAGGATCTGGACCTTAACCTCTCCAGAGACGACCGTCATTTCTTCGATGATGCTATTTTCGGGATCCAGGATGAAGATCGATATCCCCGTGTAGTCGATGACATTTGTCATTTCCCTGTATACGACCTTGAGGAGCTCTTTCATGTCGTGGCTGGCATTGATACTTCTCGCCATTTCTGCGATGACCTGGAGTTGGCTGGCCCATTTCTTGGTCTCGACGAGCAGGTTGTCCCTCTCTTCCGATAAAAGGAGATTTTCAATAACCCGCCTGATATGTACCTTGACCTCGTCGATATTCAACGGTTTGGTGAGATAGGAGTAAGCCCCCAGGTTCAGGGCCTTTATCGAGTTTTCAAGCGTAGCGTAAGCCGTGATCATGATCACGGCAGTTTCCGGCGATTTCTCCCTTATCTTTTCAAGGAGTTCGACGCCATCCATACCGGGGAGTCGAATATCGACGAGCGCAATCTGAAAGGAATCACGACCGATCAGGTCAAGGGTTTCCATCCCATCTCCTGCAGTAACCGCGACATACCCCTCTTCTTTGAGTATGTCAAGGAGGGTCTCCCGGGACCCGGGCTCATCATCGACGACTAATATATTGATTTTCTCCTTCACCTTCTCCTCCCTTTCGATCATGTATGTTCAACCCCCTCTTCAGCCGGTTGAACAGGGAGTTCTACCGTCACCGTCGTCCCAACCCCCGGTTCGCTCTCGACCAGGATCTTCCCACCGTGACATTCGATGATTTTCCGGGAGATCGCCAACCCAAGCCCGATTCCCCTGGCCTTTGTCGTGAAAAAGGGTTCGAACAACTTTTCCTTTTCATCCTCCTGGATCCCATGACCAGAATCTCTCACTGTGACCTTGACACTCTCACAATTACTCTCTGTGTTTATCCAGAGTGTCCCTCCATTGTCCATTGCTTGATAAGAGTTCTGTATCACGTTGTAGAAAACATGTCTGACCTGCGCCGGATCGGCCATTATGAGAGGAAGTGAATCACCAAAACCTTTCTTGATGATAATATTGCTCTCCTCCTTCTCCTTGAAGACTTCGAGGACTTCCATTAGCAGGTCGTTGATAAAGACCTCCTTCAAATGAAGACTTGCTCCCTTCGTGAAGTCGAGCAATTCGCTGACAATGTTATCGGCAGTCTCGATCTCCTCCTCCATGATCGAGAAATGCCGCTGTATCCGTTTGCCGGGGTTTTCCGTCTTTTGTCTGACAAAATAGATGGAATTCTTGATCGTCCCGAGGGCATTTCGGATTTCATGGGCGACCGCAGCGGCCACTTTCCCCATTGAGGAAAGTCTTTCAGATTCGAGCAGCTTTGTCTGGACCTCGGCCAGCTCAACATCCCGCCTTTGAAGTGAATCTACCATGGCATTGAACGTCCTGGATAGTTTGCCTATCTCATCACTGCTCTCCACCCTGACACGATATGCGAGATCACCGCTACCAATTTTCATGGCTCCATTGACCAGTTCGTTCAAGGGTCCCGTAATCTTCCGATAGGCGAAAAATGTGGTGATAGCGACTGCAATGAGAAGGAGTGTAGAGATAATCATCATGTGTCTGATTAACTTGCCGGTCTGCTCCTGGATTTGACTCGCCGTCATCAAAGCCCTTCGAGTTATGTCTTCCACCGAAACCACCAGACCAAGGCTCCAGTGTGCTGTTTCAACCGGGGCGTAGGAGACCATCACTTCACTCCCGGCGATAACCGCCTGTCTTATCCCCACGGTCTCTTGAATCATTCCCCTCGCGACGGCAGCCAGCGAGGAATTGGAGGACGCCAGGAGGTTGAACCGGTCAGGGGTTGTTCCAACCTCCCATCCCAAACCCTCCGCCGCTTCAGGTGGTGACGCCAGGACGTTCCCGGAACTGTTCAGCAAAAAGGCATATCCATCACCACTCAGTTCCAGATCGAGAACGTTTTCACGGATACGATTAAGGCTGACATCGATACCAACAATGCCGAGGAAAGTACCTTCGTGAAAAACAGGTGAGACGCATGTCACCATCCATCCCCTCCCCGCTGCGTCAAGATAGACCTCGGACCACACCTCTTCCCGGTTCTCCTCATCACCTGGTGCAGCGAGATAGAAAAGAGGCTCCTCCTTGAGGTTCAGATCAGGATCGAGGGTGCCTCCTTCGATTGCCGACATGGCGTCAAACCACGGGTATCCCCTCACGAGATTATCAACTCCCGCGAAAAAGACATAGATCGTGTTAGGATCGTTCTCGTACACCTCCTTCATGATCGGGTCGAGAAGCTCGGTAGCGGCAATCTTCCTCTTTATCTCCGAGGTAACGATCGTCCTTCGGCTGACAAAGAGATTAGAGCCGCCGTAGTCGCGCGGAGTCCAGAATATCCCGTTCTCTGCGCGTTCATATCTCTCTTCTCTCCACGGCACGCGGTAGAAATTGCTTTTCCCAAGGATCTCCCTGGTATTGGATGCCAGTATCTGAGCATCACTCTCGATCCTCTCGAGCTGCAGGTTAATCTGCCTGGCGTAATCGACCGTCCTGTTCCTGAGGTATCCCCTCGTCTCCTCGATCAACGCGGATGATCCTTCTTTGATCGATATCTCTTCGACGCTTCTGCTCGTCCGCAAGGTCAATATGACCAGAATACCGAGCGGTACAAGAGAGAGGAGAAGAAAGAGAAACAGGAGCTTTACAACCAGACTTCCCTTGAAGCGAGTCATCCGACCTCCAAGATGTCACAATGAGTATCGGTGTGACACTTCTTTCACGTCTCTGTAACCACGATTATTATAACAAGTTAAAAATACCAAATTAATAGTCAGGTGTCAAGCTGTAACACCTATTCAAACAACTTGAAATATACTTCGATATTTATTAATATTTTATCGAGTGGGAAATGGAGTTTTGACACGATGAAAAGAAGTATCTGCATATTGATTTTCACCCTGTTTACTCTCATGGCTCATGGGGAAATCTACGCGCAACTCGCTGGATTTCGAACCCCCTTTAAATATATCGGGAACTCCCGGAGTCATCTACTCCACCTGATCTATTACCAGCACCTTCCTCCAGACTCCCTGCGATTGAATTACGAGACACTAGACGACGCATTAGAAGCCGGTTTTCGCAAATGCCCGATCTGCTTCCCACCCACTCCGCTTATTCCGGGTTACGACTTCGAGCGAAGGCTCGGTATGGAGACCGCAGGAGTCCTGAATTACTACTATCCCTCACGAACCAATAAACCATATACAGCCAGACTAAAGACCGCGGGGATGGAAATCATCTCGAACTGGCCGTTCCCTCTCATGGGATATAAATATTCTTTTATGGCGATAGACAGCGAAGAGATCAAGGCATTTTCATGCCCCAGTGGATTGATCTTTCTGACCACCGGGCTCATCAACATTATCGAATCGAAGAGCGAACTGGACATGATCCTTGCCCACGAGATCGCTCACATCGAGCAACGTCACGGTCTCGGCGAGTACCAACAGGAGAGCAAGGCTGTCTATGAGAATGACCCGATATCGATCGCCAACCGGTTGAACGCTTTCGCTAAAAAGCTGGTGCTGGTCGGTTATACAGACGAACACGAAAGAGAAGCCGATTTCTACGCGCTCGCGTACGGTGTCCTCCGTTATGGCATGAATCACGCCCCTCTTTCCCTCGTCCTGCGTAAACTCCAGGATGTTCAATGGAGAGATATCCGTATCGGCGGTGGTCTCTTTTCGGGGAGATCCAACATGGAGGAACGGATGCGGATCCTCGAGGAGACTCGTATCGAACCCTTTTCATCGAACACTACGTTCTATCGTAGAGGTGCAGGTGGTCAGGCTGATGCAACGATCAGGCTCATTTTCCAGAAACTCTATCGAGACCAGCTCACTCTTTACACCTCGATCGAAACACAGGAGACGATCCCCTTCAACAGCCAGGGGGGTAGTCAGATCGTGATAGAAACGAATGACGCCGCATATACACTTGGACAGGACGACATCTCCTTCATCCGGAAACCCCCTGAAGGGATGGAACGGGATATCAGCCATCACACGTACATTATATCCTTCACTACACGGGGAGAAAAAACTCCCCTTTCCATCAGCAGAGAGACGATCCGCAGGATCGCTCTCATGCGACCGCTCGGCCCTATCAATCGGGAACCACTCGTCGAATTCACGCCGTAGATCAAAAAGATCAATTTTAACCTAAGTTGAGCAATTCTCTCACTCGAACTGTACGCATCTCTTGCGCGCCAAGTGGTCAGATTCATAAATACGATGGCATTCGGCCACCGATGCATCCCTTCTTAAAACAGAATCCCTGTCTCTCCGAAGAGTTGCAGGGATCGGTTCCTTTCCGAAAGGTAGCCGTTGAACGAAACGGCAAGAAAACGCCGTCGGCTCAACCAGTAATTGAGTGATGATCCGACCATTGGAGAGTGTGTCACTTCTCCACCGATATCGTAAATGGAATCTCCAAACCTCAGGTTGACCATGAGGTCCCTGATTGGTGACATCGCGAACCCGACTGTCGGCCTATAGCCGCGACTGAACATGTTCCGAAACAGCTGGAAGCGCCCATTTGTGGTCATCCCAATCATCGGGAATTCCCTGATCCTTATGGTCCCAGAGGCAGAAATAGTGTTGTCAACGTCTTCCCGGAATCGAACTCCAAAATTCCCTGACATGCGCACTCTGGGAGACATCGACCATGACACACCGGTATGTAGACCTTTCCTGTAACTGTCATCGAAAATGCTGTCAGGTATGGAACGGGTATCGAGGGTTCGGGGAGACCTGCGGGTGTCATACGACACGTTGGCGGAGAGATCTGCGTTAAGACGATACCGGGCCGTCAGGTACATGCTTGTTAACTCTAAGAGATCTTCCCCGGAAGCTCTCCAGCCCCTGTTCATGTCGATTTCAAGGCTCCCGGATGTCGAGAGTCGACTCGATGTGTAGTAATCACCCTCCAGGGTCAAGAATTCCCGGTTGACGGATCCTGATCGATAGTTACCGACGAAGGCCGCCGAGAAGGATGCCTTCCCAGTCCCCCCCACAGCGTATTCAGAACGCGCAAAGACTCCAAAAGTCGCATTATCTGACTCGAAACCAGCGTTCAGGAGGTCGGGCCTCGTTCCTCCGGTAACGCCGAGTGACAAACGATCACGGGGTTTATATTCCACAAGTGCACCATCGATATAACCGAGTCCCCTCGGTGCCTTTGGCAGTAGCCGACCTAATTGGATACGATATGGAGACTCATCGCCTGCATACTCCAGAGCGAGTTCAAATACCTGGTGTGTCCAACGTTCTCTGGAAGCTCCTGTGGTCAGACTCCTTTCCCGGCCATAGTACCTGGAACGATGACGCAGTCTCAACTGGAGCGATTTCCCGGCGATGTCGTTCACTCCTATCCTGGTGCTCAACGTAGGTTGTGAGAAGTCGAGCCCGGAGTCGGTGAGATCCTCGGACAGGAGTGAACCAAGAGCTATCCTGCCCCTTAATCTGTTCTTCCGTTTTGGCCTTGTCGTCTCTTTCGTAACGGGGGTTTGCGCCACTTCTTCACCTGGTTGTACCTCTGCGGATGTAACAACGCGGTCGCCGATCCGAACATTTTCGATCGGGAAGAGGGGTTCGCAGGATGACGCGTTCGTTGCGGTGTTGACGATCACCATTTTTCCTACCGGGGTCTCTCCGCGGGTGACATCGACCGTGTCTCCAACGGAAATGCCATCTGCACTACCAGCGTCTATGTAAACCGTGTTCCCGGAAATGTATCCGACCGAGCCACCTGCTTCACTCTCGGCACAGAAGAGCCGTCCGATCGGTAAGAGCACCAAAATCAGAACTGTCAATGCGCAATACGAGGTTTTTTCCAAAGCGTTCTCTCCTCGCCTGTTGGATGACAATCGAAACAGGCCTGGCTGTCATATACGTAATCCTCTACCTCACTGTGGTCTTTATCCATATCCGCTTGGTTATGCTCGTGACAATCGATGCAGCTGAAAATGGACCAGTCACCCGGATCGATGTGACAAGTAGTACAATCATCCCATTTCTCGTTATGTTTGCCGGAATAGATGGGGAAATACAATGGGTCATGATCCCGGAACTCGCCCTTTTCTCCTGTCGGATGACAGCCGAGGCACTGGTCACTGTCGTAACTGTAGGCGGTGATCCCCTGATGACTGTTGTCCATCGAGGCCCGGTCGTGTTCGTGACAATCCAGGCAAGAAAAGAGGTCGAAATTACCCGAAACAGTGTGGCAATCCAGACATGACTGCCAGGTGGAAGCGTGGGGACCAGTGAATATCGGAAAGAAATTTGAATCATGGGCTTCTAGAACTCCATCTTCCGTGCTACCCGTCGGGTGACAGCCGAAGCATGCCCGGTTTTCGTAGACGTACCCCTGGATCTCTTTGTGCTCATCATCCATATCCTGCCTTGAATGGCAACCGAAGCACGAAAATACAGAAAACGTAGCCGGGTTCGGATGACAGTCCAGGCACAGGTTCCATTCCTCCCGGTGTTGACCGGAAAAGATGGGAAAAATGACGTCGTGAGAGGGGAAAAATGCCGGGCGCCAACGCAGGGGTTCGTGACATTCGGTACACATTGTGCTGATTCCCAGGGAGACATGTCCGGGATTGGTCGTCGAAAGGTAGTCCACTTCATGGCATTCAACACAATCTCTCGCGGAGATAGCAAAATCGCCAGCGATCAGATCGGGGTGACAGTTCCTGCAATCGATCTGAAGATGTCTGTCCATCATCGGGAAGCGGGTACGAGCGTGGATCTCCTCCGTATCGAAGATCTGCCATTGAATCGGTACGTGACATCTCTCGCAGTCTGATCCCATCCTGGACTCATGTACATCGAGATGGCACCGGCGACACTCCCGATCTGCCCCAGAAAAGTTCTTTATGTCGTGACACTGGTCACACCTGATCCGGGAATGGGAGCGGCTCAGGTCGAACCCAACCCCTTCATGGGAGAACTCTACATCGCTCCAGGAAGTCGTGGTATGACAAGCCTCACAGTCGATACCAAGCTCGCCATGAGGATTCTCTGAAGCGTGATCCGCGCCTGCCATCGAGAACAGCAGAGACAAAACCAGGCTGAGAGACCTTTTATTCATGATTGGACCCTCCAATTATTCGACTGTCTTCTTCCGCCGGACCGGCGTATGTGTCTCCATGACAATCACGGCATCTACGATCGAGAGAGGTATAGCGCACGTACTCCTCCCCTCCTGTGGTCAGAGCCATGGGGTGACATGCTTCACACCTGACGTTGATATGGCGCCCATCGAGAGGGAAATCTGTTACCTGATGATCGAAGTCGAGGGAATCCCATCGGGAAGTATTATGGCATGACGCACACCCGGTGTATCCCCTTTCCTGCCGGAACTGCCCCTGGTGATTATCACGATGACATTCCGTGCAATCCTCAGATCCCAGACGGAATGTGATCAGATCCGAGCCGGACTCCTTCCGGTGGCAATCCGTACATGGGACAGCTCTGTGTGCTCCAGTCAGTGGATAATAGCTCTGATCATGTTCTCCCAGACCGAACGTCGATGGAATAAAGCTATCCTCCCCATGACATGTTTCGCAACTCCCCGCGTATCGTTCGCTTCGGAAACCAGGCAGGTGGATATCTCGGTGACAATTATCACATCGTTCAAATTGCATAGGGGCTCCACGATTATCACGGTGGCACGATTCACAGGTGATTGTAGTGTGGCGACCTCGCAGGACGAAGCGTGTCTTCCCGTGATTAAATCCCTTCATATCGATTGACTGCCAACCATCTGATGTATGGCAACCGTCACAACGCCCTCCGAGTTCTGTACGGTGCCTGTATTCGTGACAATCCGAACAATCATCATATCTCAAGCCGACATACTGGATATAAGCAACAGTTTGTTCCAGCGACACACCTCCCAGGGCATTTTTGTGGCACTTACCACAAGGTACCGAAAGGTGCTTACCTCCCAATGAGTAGCTGGCCCGGTCATGAGTAAAAAGCAGAGCGGGTCTCCACGATTCCATTCCGTGACACTCTATACACCCGCGCTTGAATTGCGCGAGATGGATATCCTGGTGACATGCCGTGCATCTTCGCTCCAGACCGAGAAATGTCCTCTCGGTGTCCAGATCCGGATTCTGGTCCCTAATTGTCTTCAAGATATAATCCGGGCGGTGACAGTCCCGACACTTTTTTGCCGAGTGCCTTCCTTCGAGCGCGAATCCAGTCTGATCGTGCTCGAAGTTCTCGATCCCTTCATCCCAGTATATTAGTTCGAACTCCCTGCCGTTGTGTTCAGAGTGACAGAAACCGCAGCCTTTTCCTTTCTCACCTTCCCGGATCCTCCAGTGAAGGCCCTTTTTATTATCGAGTTGAACCTTTATCTCCCCGTGACAATCGAGACACCTGTCTCCGGATAGACCCTCTTTCACATCGTGGCAGCGGGCACAATTGGAGATCCCCTCGAGTTCCTCGTGCCACTTTGATAGTTCACCGGGAGAAATCTGCGCGATACCGGTCTCAAATCGAAAAATTGCCAGCAGGAAAATAAAGGCTACCTTGCTTTTCTGTGACCGCATGCTCGATCGTCACTCCCCTCAGTCAGAAAATCCATCGGTATCCAAAATAGATGACTGCACCAACATGAATGAACATGATCAGGACCATCACAAAGGCAAAAGGTCTGTGAATGACGTGCCAATAGTAGAAAAGCTGCTGGATCGTATCGAGGAAACGGATCTTTCTCCTGAGGAGGACCAGATCTTTGATCCCACTGTTGAGCCTCTCCAGTTTTTCAAGTGAGAGGTCCGGGTATTTCTTCCGGATCGCCCTTCGCATCGAAATATTTCGAAACACCCTAATCAGGTCGTTCACCAGGATGGCCATCAGGATACGAACGGCAGATTTATCTCTTCCCCCCACTCCCCCTAATATCGACTCGAATTCATCGATCATCTCTGCATTCATATCGAATCCCTCTATCAACGAGGTTCGGATCTTCTCCTCACATGCATCGATCTCACGTCTACTCAACTCCCCTCCGGTCATTGCCCTCGGTATCTGAAGGTACAGGTACCGTCCAAATATTCCACTCATCATAACAGCTACCATTGAGAAGTAACTGACGGAGACTATGCCCCCGAATTTAAACGCGGTGTGCAATGTCACATAGAGAGGCCCGAGGATCCCGAAAATAATGTGAAGGTTGAGCCAATTTGTAAGACTTCCCCACCTGATGACTCCGCGTCGTCTTACGGAATAAAGGAACAGAAGGAGGATCATACTACTGCCGATGACTCCGAATCCATGTCCTGCTTTGCCGCCGGGCTTGGCAAGCTGATGGAGGGAAGTGTGCGGCCTGTCGACCAACGGCAGGGAATAATATCCGTAAAAATTTACCGAAAAGTAGACCAGAATCGATAGACCCGCCAGAAAGAAAAACGTTAGGATAAGCCTGTACATGGGATCCTACGCCTCTCCATACTTTGTTTTGACATTTATCCCTACCTCTCGAAGGAAGGGCGCGGGGAGGCTCCCACCGATGAATATGAGGACATAATTGTTCTCGATAGCCATCTGTTTGCCCTTAACATCGAGAATAACCTCCATTTCTCCGATCTCCTTCAGCTCAGATTCAAACAGGCTCCCGATCCTTCCCCCGGTCACGGCCGCCTCGAATCTCTCTCGATTTGCGTCCTTGACTCGGGAAAGCGAATCTCCCCTGTAAGACAGAGTTACTCCATCCGGGACATATTCTGAAATGGACAAAGCCGCCTCAACGGCACTGTCACCCCCTCCAACCACCAGGACCTTTGATCCCTTATACTGTTCCGGCTCGATCAACCGATAAGCGACCTTTGAAGATTTTTCCCCGACGACACCCAGTTTCCGGGGAGTACCTCTCCTTCCGATCGACAGGAGTATACGCTTGGCGGCATATTCTCCCTTTGTTGTCCCGATCATAAAGTTACCCGCTTCACCCGAGATCGTCTCCACTTTTTCCATTGTGTTCACAGACAGTCCCGTACGTGAAATGATCTCGCTCCAGAGGTCGAGAAGTTCTTCTTTTAACATCTCCCGTTTCCTGACTTTGCCGTAGAGAGGAATATCCATTGGCTGTGTCATCACCAGCTTCCGCCTCGGATAGGTGAGAATCGTACCCCCGATATCTTCCTGTTCCAGACATATGTGCGAGAGGCCAATGTCCATCGCTTTCAATGATGCGGACAATCCTGCCGGACCCGCTCCAATGATGGCGATATCGTATGTCCCCTCTCCTCGAACAGGCAATGATTCCGCTATATATTTCGTCGCCTCCCATCCCTGGGTAACCGCGTTCCGTATCAGACCCATTCCCCCGAGTTCTCCAGCCACGTAAATACCCTTGATGTTGGTTTCAAATTTCGGCGAAAGCTCCGGCAGGTCCACACCTCGTGTCTCCGTACCGAAAACGAGGGTGATTGCCTGTACGGGACAGGATGTCGCACAGGCACCGTGACCGATACATCGTGTCGGGGAGACAAGGGTCGCCTTCCCATTGATAAAACCGATGATCTCCCCCTCCGGACAGGCGCTGACACACGATTCCGTCCCTATACACCGATTGGGGTCCACGACCGGATGAAGGGTCACCGGTTCCGAGAGCCCAAGACGTTTTGAACGCTCGTAATTCTCCCGTGTCCTATCTCCTCTTTTCATCACGCGCAAGATATACCAGAGTGGTATCCCGACGACAAAGAGACCGGTAAACAGGTAAATACCATATTCTAACAGGCTGCCATACATAGGAATTATTCCGGGAAATACTAACTATTTGTCCTTCTAAAGGCAATAAATGTTCTAATTTTGGTTATACCTAAGTTGAGCGATTCTGTCGGGAAGAAATGTGCGAATATCTTGATGCGATAAGTAAGTCGAAGGCAGACGCATCGCGCAGCCTTCGATAACCGAGTTGGAGCTGACAGTACTCCATTCTCTCGGTCTGCAGCTCAACTCGGTTTTAAAAAAACGCAGGCATACCCGTGAGGTCTGTCGAGGCTTTTTGAAAGGTCTTAGCGCGCAAGAGATGCGTGCAGTTCGAGTGAGAGAATCGCTCAAATTAGGTTAAACAAGATCTTTTAGTGTCAATGTCACCTCGCGTTCACCGTCGTCGTTCTTT
>CAYTWO010000035.1:315-21789 GCA_964442125.1 uncultured Gemmatimonadota bacterium | reverse complement strand
TCCTCGTCATTCCGGCTTGTCCGGGTCCTCGTCATTCCGGCTTGTCCGGAATCTACTAACAGTTAGATTCCCGACGCGTTTCACTTGCGGGAATGACGGAGATGGAGGTCATCCCGCTTGATTTTTTGGGTGAAGCTGAGGTGGAGGATTTACGCTGAGACGCTGTGATGATGCGGTGAGATGGCACACGAATTGCTATTTTATGTCACAGAATGAGTACTAACACCCCTAATTATTGCTTTTATTGGCATTATGTGTTACTTTATAGGTGTGTGCCTGTTCAGGAACTGACACGTGTGTGACCGGAGGAGATCACATGTACTTCCATATCCATGTAATAGGGTGTGTAGACGAAGAGGATAGTTTCAATAGGGCTCTGACCACGATGGACGACGTCAAGGTCAGCTTTACGAGTGAATGGGAGGAGGCCAGGGACACGATCATCAACGAATCTCCCCAGATTATCATCATCGATGAAAGCATGATCCACTCTCGTGGAGAGTCGATAATTTCGTGGGTCAGAAACCTGAAGAACGGCTCAAGAATATACGTTATCGCGAAGTGCCCAACCGTTGAACTGGCTGTTGGAAGCATAAAATCCGGGGCGGACGAATTTTTCACGAACCCTCCGGACCTGGTCAAGTTTCGATCACTGGTCAAGGAAGAGGTCGAGGAGTGGAGGTTGCAGGCTTTTGGCAAAGACTTTTTCAAGAAGCAGAGGGCGAAATACGACTTCAGCAATATTTACGGTGAATCGGATGAAATAAAACTGGTCTTTCAACTCGTGAAAAAGATCATCCCCAGCAGGTCGGCGACGGTACTGATACGTGGAGAGACGGGAACTGGTAAGGGGCTGATCGCGAGGACGATTCACTACAACACCACTGATGGAGGTGCGAGCGGAGTAGAAAGTCCATTCGTTGAGATCAACTGCACGGCAATACCCGAGAACCTCCTTGAATCTGAACTCTTTGGCTACGAAAAGGGGGCGTTCACGGACGCAAAGACGACCAAGAAGGGTCTCTTTGAACTGGCTGATGGTGGGACGATATTCCTGGATGAGATAGGTCAAATGAACCATAACCTCCAGGTCAAATTACTTAAAGTCGTGGAAGAAAAGACATTTCGAAGATTGGGCGGAACCAGGGATATAAAGGTAGACGTACGGATCCTGGCAGGTACAAACAAAGATCTCGATAAAGCGATTGCGGAGGGTAACTTCAGGAAAGACCTCTATTACAGGTTGAATGTCTTTAACATCAAGATGCCTTTGCTGAAGGATCGTGGCGATGATATAAAATTACTTGCTCAACGCTTCCTGGAGATATACAACAGAGAGCATCATCGTGACATCAAGGGCTTTACGGATGGAGCTATCGACTCGATGATGAAACATTCCTGGCCTGGAAATGTCCGAGAGTTGAAAAATGCAATCGAGAGGTCGGTCCTGATGGAGGAGGGAGATTGGATCACCCAAGAGAGTCTGCCGATTCCTCCGAATGTACCGGGTAAGGATCGAATTGAACCCGTGAGACCAAAAGGACAGAACATTGTCCTCGAATTGGGGGGTGTAGGAATACCGCTCGAAACCGTTGAAAAAGAGGTAGTAGAAGGGGTTTTAAAGCTGAACAAGGGAAACAGGAGCAAATCCGCAAGAGCCCTGCAGATTTCCAGACCCAGGTTGCTGAGAATGATCAAAAAGTATGATATCGATATCTGAACGAAGCACAATACTGCGTTTTACGCCAGCCCGTTGTTAATATTCCCGATTCATAAAGCCACCCCACTCCGCTCTATGAGCTGCCGGAATCGTCAGTTGTAACGATATGAGACAGTTTTTCGCGCCATCCTGATGGTTAGGGTGCTAATCTGTTGTCTACAAGACAATTATATGAAAAGACCCATCTTTACATTTGATATGCAATAGATCGTTATAGGGAAAATCGGATTCCATGTCGATTCAAGGGACCCGACCGGTTCGTGTGGCTGAAAAATACAAGATATAGAAGTAAGGGCATTTTAAAGGCAAGATATGCAACCCCACCCGGTATAAACCCCGTTAGGAGGAAACTGGAATATAACGTTATAGCGATGAGGACATGTTGGGCATATTAGCAACAATAAATACTTCTCAAATAGCTTTAAGAGTGCCAGATAACATATTCTAATATAACGTATTATAACTTATGTGTTGTATTTTGAACAGTGGCTCTCCACTTCAAAAATGCGGCATGAAGGTTGCAATGAGCTTAAGGTACAACAGCGCAAAGCAGACTTCCTTCCTAATCGTTCTTGTCTGGAGGTGAACATGTTTAGGAATTTGACGCCGCTATTCCTGTTTTTTGCCATCCTGATTGGTATCATTTTGTACGCGGTGGGTTGTGGATATCATGAAAACCCACTTTCAGGGGATGTCTCGAACAATAATGGGCCATCGACTGATGGGATATCTGTCATCACGAAGGAAGGGGATAGGAGTGGTGCTGGGTTGATGGGTGGGAATAATAAGGCTTTCGAGATTATCGACTCGGATGGTGGTTCAGTCGAATTCGATTGGGTCTCCGTCGCAGTGCCTCCGGGCGCAATCACGGGAAGCCGGTCTGTCAGGGTTTGTATTACGATTCAGGATCCTTACCTCTACGTATTAGAGCTTGATCCTCACAACTATACCTTTTCTGAAGATGTAACGATTACCATCGATGTTTCGGAAGCAGATCTCGGAGGCATCGACATCGGTACCGTACAATTTTACAGATATGAGGGTAACGGTCCGAACGGAGAATGGATACTGATTGGTGGCACTTATGACGAAGATGATGAGACAATATCGGTCGACACAAGAGGGTTCTCCTACTGGGCACTTGCCAGCGATTGATTTAAAAGAGATCAAGATATTTCATCTATTTTGATCTATCAGCCACAGATGGTTCTCAGTCTTACCTCCATGGTTGAATCCAAAGATTGTTTGGATCAGGGACTCTCTGAGTCCATCTGTGGCTTTATTGTCTCTTCTTATGTGATATGTCAAGCGAGGCTAATTCTTGAGCTCGAGCGTGAATCTAAGACAGTACTTCACTAAGACAGTACTTCGGTGGTGAAGGGGAATTGAACATTGAAAAAAATTGGCTATGAAAGGCTGAAAGATCTTCAGGGAAAGATCGAAGTGCTAAGCCGGGGTGCGAAACCGAAACGACTCCAGAAGGGGCTCTATGATGTGGTATCAGAGCTTCATGAGATGTGTGACGAATTATACGCGGGAATTCCAGACAATGGGGCAGATAGTAAACGGAATAAAACGGTCGATTTGTGTATGAAACTCATTTACAGCAATCTCAGAGATCAGGTCAGCAAGAGCGATGAGCTCTCTTTGATCATGGCGATGGGAAACACCTATGAAACACTCGGGATTTGGCCTGAAGCACTGAACTGGTATAGGACAGCGGTGGCACTGAGCGAGGAATTGAGGGATTCCAGGATGAAAGCCGAATCTATATATCTTATCGGACTCTTGAGGATCAAAGAGAATAAGTGGGATGAGGCTGTCCGGTGTTTCGATCTTTGTCATGAAATTGGAGAGAAGAAGCTGCTGGACGATAGATATGTGGGACTTGCCTACAATGGCAAAGGAGTCGTCTTTACGGAAAGAGGCGAGAATGATCGTGCGGCTATCGCCTTCGATGAGGCCTTATCTATCGCTGAAAAATTGGATGACAGCAATATGATCGCGGAAATTTGTCATAACAAGGGTACTCTTCATCTGCAGCAGGGAGAACTCGATAGGGCAATGACTCTGTTCCTTGACAATCTTGTCAGACACGAAAGGGCAAGGGACGTCCGCGGTGTGGCCAGAGTGTGCTTCTATCTCGGCATTGTCTACCACAAGATCAGTCAGTACGAAACGGCTGTGGAGTATCTTGAAAGGAGTATGGATGCTGCCCTGGAGTTGGGGGATCTCTATCTACTCGCAAAAAATTATCGATGGAAAGGTGAACTCTATGCGACAACGAATGATTTGACGATTTCGCTCGCCTATTACCGGAAAGCGTTGAGAGTACTGACAAGTCTGGGAGAGGAGCGCGGAATGATCGAATGTTCCGTGTCTATAGCTACGGTGCTGTTAAGAAGAGGAGAGGGAGACAGGGCTTTTCGATACTTCCATCATGGGTTGATGCTGGCCAGAAGACTTGGAGATGTCGAGAGTGAATTCGAGATTGGCATGGAACTCGATAAGCTGAAACGCTCCATGGGTAAGCACACGATCACAACTCCGGCTGTCGTTGAAGATGGAGTATCGATACGTTAAAGGAAAGGCTGGGCTCTATGCAGGTGTCAGACACGAAAATGGGACTGAAGAAAGCTTCAGCCGAAACGCGGGAGGATTTGGATAAGGCGGAATGTCTCGACAGCCGCGGCCAATGGGATATGGCAATCACCCTATATGATCAAATCCTACAGGCATCCATACAAGATGAAGACGAGTGGTTGCAGGCTTACGTAATGCGGAAGATTGGGGAACTCCGAAGGAAACGTGGAGATTCCCTTGCCGCGTTACGTCTGTTTCGATCCAGTCAAAATATTTTCAGGAGACTCGGAGACAGAAAGAGCCTCTCATATCTCAGCAACAATATCGGACTCATATATTTTGGGAAGGGGAAGTGGAATCTGGTGAAGCGATATTTCGGGAAGGCACTGAAGATTGCAATGGTAGAAGGGGATAAGAAGCTCGAAGGACAAATATTCAACAATCTAGGTATCATGTCACAGATTTTGGGTCAGGAAAAGAAAGCAATCAAGTATTTTGAAAAAGCTCTCCCCTGTTATGAAGAGATAGATTTCAGTAAGGGTATCGCACAGACGCTCAATAATATCGGGATGTCTTACAGGGATAACCAGATGTGGGAAAGGGCCAGATTCTACCACGAGAAGAGCCTGGAGAAATCTAAGGAGTTAAATGACTTGAACCTTATGGGGATAGCCTCGCTGAACATAGCCATGGTGATGATTCATCTTGGACAGCTTGAAAGTGCAAAGGAGTTCTGTGATCAGGCATCTTCCATTTTCAAAAAACTTGATGATAAACTCGGCATAGCGGAATCGTTCATTTGTTACGGTATTATTTCCCGTCAACACAATAAACCGGATCAGGCTGAGAGATACTTCAAAAAGAGTATCCAGATAAACAAGGAGGTTGAGAATCAGCTCGGTTTGGCCGAAGCTTATCGAGAAATGGCTTTGCTTTATCAGGATAGTGGAATGGGTAAACTGGTCCTGCAATTTCTCGGAAAATCACTCAAGATATTTCAAGAATTACAGGCCAGTCGTTATATCGATGATATCGGTGAAAAAGTCAGTGAGCTCGAAGAGATCTACTTTAAGATTGCGAAAGAGATGGGTGAGGAGGTCGAATCAAAAGACACCTATACTTACGGTCATTGTCAGCGGGTGGCAAAGTATTCGATCATGCTCGCAGAGAAGACGGGTCTTCCGGATAAAGAAAGGAAGGGTATCCTCGTTGCGGCATTTTTGCATGACCTGGGTAAGGTCAAGATCCCCAGAGAGATATTGACAAAACCAAAGAAGCTGACGCCCGATGAATACCTGACCATAATGAAGCATCCCGCCTGGGGGATCGAAATGCTTGAATTGATAGAATTCCCCTGGGAGGTCAAATCTCTCATCCTGCATCACCAGGAACGATTTGATGGCAAGGGTTATCCCGATGGCCTCGAGGGAGAGGACATTCCATTGAGTGCGCGGATTATTTCGATCGCCGATTTCTTCGATGCCATGACGACGGACCGCCCCTACCGAAGTGCGATGAATCTCAATGAGACGTTTTCAATAATGAAAAGGGAAAAGGGAAAAAGCCTCGATCCTGAACTTCTGGATGTCTTTGAACTGCTGATCCGGGAGAAGTTCTCATCGGGTGTAGATATCCCCGAAGGGGATATTAAAATTAACGAGTTCGTCAAGAATTGGAATATTATTGCAAATGGGAATTCTACAGACGAAAAAATCTCGAAGTCGAACAAGGTGATCGAAAAATTTGCTGCTTCCTGATTAATTTTGAACCTGTTTCATTCACAATAGAATATTACACATGTTTCATATATTGCGAAACAAAAAATAACCCACCTTGACCTCGCTTTCAATTAGATTATATTTTGCTTACCTTATTGACTTTACTTCGAATTTCCTGTATCTGTCCAGGTAACCAGCACCCCAGCCAGGAGGTGAGTGCTTTGCTCAAGGAGACGAGAGAAAAATTGATATCGTTGGGGAAGAACCTTGAGGAACTAAGAGGTTATCTTTGACATTGACGGCAAACGCGAAGAACTGAAGAAGTTACAGGCCCAGATGTCCCAGGATGGATTTTGGGACCATCACCGGCATGGCGTGAAGGTAAATCAACGTATAAAGTCCCTGACCGGGCAGATCGAAAGGTGGGAGAATCTAAAAAGTTCCCTGTCAGATCTTGACGAATTGTTGGGATTAGTGAAGGATGAAGAGGAGAACGGGGAAGGGTTGCTCGAGGAGATCGAACAAGAGACAGATCGTATTTCCGAGAAGATAAAAGGATTAGAGATAGAGTCTCTTTTTGCCGGGGAGGAAGACGAGGGGAATGCCATCCTGACCATTCATCCTGGTGCCGGTGGTACAGAATCCCAGGATTGGGCACAGATGCTCTCGAGGATGTATACGCGATGGGCACAGAGGCGAAACTTCGAGACCAACATTCTTGATATCCAGGCTGGAGAAGAAGCCGGGTTCAAAAGCTTTACAATAGAAGTGGTGGGGAAATTCGCTTTTGGCTATTTGAAAGGTGAAGCCGGCATTCATCGCCTGGTCAGGATTTCTCCGTTCGATGCCAATTCCAGGAGGCATACATCTTTTGCTTCCGTCCATATCCTTCCTGAAGCCAGATCCGAAGTAGAAGTCGTTATCAACGAAAAAGATCTAAGGGTAGACACCTATCGGGCGAGTGGGGCCGGGGGTCAGCACGTCAATAAAACGGATTCTGCTGTCAGGATAACGCACCTGCCCACAGGCCTGGTCGCTCAGAGTCAGAGTGAGAGATCCCAGCACCGGAACAGGGGAAATGCCATGAAAATACTCCAGGCAAGGATTTATCAACATTTAAAGGATGAAGAGGAGAACCTGAAGGAGACACTGGATAAAAAGAAGAAGGATATCTCCTGGGGAAACCAGATCAGATCGTATGTCTTTCACCCCTATAACCTGGTGAAAGACCATAGATCAGGGGTGGAATCGGCGAATATCCAGCCTGTAATGGATGGTGATATAGATCGATTCATAGATGCCAATCTGAAATTATCAAAGGATTAGAAAGTAGTCTGTCTGAAATAATCGACACGAGAGGAATGATATCATATGACAAGAGGAAGCGAGGCCAGAGAGGGATTTAAAAGGCTTAAAGAAGACAGGCTTGAGAAGCTCGAGGGTCTTAGGGATCTTGGTATCGATCCGTATCCACCTCGTTTCGAGCGAGAAAAGATGACACGAGAAGCGAAGGAATTGTTCGAACGGGGAGACCTGGACGGGAAGGTTTCCCTGGCCGGTCGAATATTTGCCATGCGAGACCATGGAAAGAGCTATTTCCTCGATCTTGAGGATGCAAGTGGGCGATTACAGACTTACTTCAAAAAGGATCTCGTGGGGGATGAAGCCTTTTCCCACCTGAAACTCCTCGATATCGGGGATATTCTGGGAGTGACGGGGACGGTGTTTCGAACGCGTGTCGGAGAGATCACACTGCAGATAGAATCGTTCGAGGTCCTGAGCAAGTCTCTGCGAACCCCACCGATCGTCAAGGAGGAAATCGACGAAGAGAGCGGAAAGAGAGTGCTTCATGATTCATTTAAGGATAAAGAGCAGCGCTACAGACAGAGGTACCTGGACCTGATGGTCAATCGAGATGTACGGGAGAATTTTCTTGTCCGATCGAAAATCATCTCTCTCCTGAGGGAATATCTCGAGGATCAGGGATTCCTCGAGGTCGAAACACCGATCCTTCAGCCTGTTTACGGCGGGGCCTTTGCGCGACCTTTCAAGACATTCCATAATGCGCTTGGAATTCCGCTCTATCTCAGGATTGCCAATGAGCTCTATCTGAAAAGGCTGATCATAGGAGGTTTTGAGAAGGTCTTCGAGTTTTCCAAGGATTTCAGAAACGAGGGGATCGACCGTCTCCACAACCCTGAATTCACGCAACTGGAACTGTACGCGGCGTATTCCGATTACTATGGTATGATGAATATCCTCGAAGAAACACTTCACCTGATATCGGAGGGGATTACAGGAAATACCGATTTAGTCTATAAAGATCGCGAATTGTCATTCATGCCTCCCTTCGAGAGAATATCGTACTATGAGGCCCTTTCCGATGCCATTGGGCAGGATGTGCGTGGTGCAGACGAAAAGGATCTGCGCCGGATCTGCGATGGTGAAGGACTGGACGTGTCAGAGAAGATCGGGAGAGGGAAGATCCTGGAGGAGATGTTCGATGAATTCGTCGAACCAAAAGTCGTCGGACCAACCTTTGTCGTTGACTATCCGATAGAAATTTCTCCTCTGGCCAAGTGTAAGCCGGGAACGAGTGATGTCGTCGAGCGATTCGAGTTGATAGTATGTGGAGAGGAGATGGCAAACGCCTTTTCAGAGCTGAATGACCCCCTGGAGCAGAGGAAGAGGTTCGAAGCGCAGATGACGCTGCGTGAAAAGGGCGACGAAGAAGCGCAGATCCTGGACGAAGACTTCTTGAGAGCTCTCGAATATGGTATGCCACCCACAGGGGGAATGGGTATCGGGGTGGATCGCCTGGTAATGATCTTTACCAATCTGTCATCGATCAGGGAGGTGATCCTCTTTCCCCAGATGAGACCCGAGCAATAATTCCGGTGGATGGGTATGGCAAGTTTCGGTGCAGGAGAAAGTAGCTGTTAAACAGATGGCACCTGAGAATCCGCAGAATCCACGAGGTTTGTTTAATAGAATATCGGCTTCTTTTGAGCTGTTTATCGCCCTGAGATACCTTATATCCAAAAAGGGATCAAGAGCGGTATCTTTCATTGGCCTCATCGCTGTTGGCGGTATATTTATCGGTGTTATGGCCCTTATCGTGGTACTGGCCGTACTGAATGGCATGCAGAGCGAGCTCAGGAAGAAAATTCTCGGTACGAACGCCCATGTCATTGTCCTCACGTTCGGGAACAAGCCGATAACCGATTACGAGGATATCATCTCCAAGGTCGAGGAAATCGATGGTGTGGTCTCGGCAGCACCTTTCATCTATTCCGAGGCAATTGTCTCTGGCGACAG
The DNA here is from genome assembly GCA_964442125.1 of uncultured Gemmatimonadota bacterium. Classification (GTDB taxonomy): domain Bacteria; phylum Gemmatimonadota; class CAZMKB01; order CAZMKB01; family CAZNLH01; genus CAYTWO01. Next base: position 12,450 of record CAYTWO010000035.1, on the reverse strand, counting down.
GGAACATAACGAGGGCGTAATCGTCAGGGGTATCGACCCGCTGAGGGAAAGGGTCGTCACGGATATCTCGCGGAACCTTGTGAGAGGAGATCTGAACGGATTCGATGAGGGAGGGAGGGATGGAAGACCGGGAATAATACTTGGGCATCTGCTGGCTGACAGACTGCTGGTCGATCTGGGCGATGAGGTTGTCCTTTTCAGTCCGATGGCGACTCGAGCGACCCCCCTTGGTGTCATGCCAAACATGTCCAAGGTCATGGTTCAGGGCATTTTCAGGACAGGCCTGTATGAATATGATTCTAAATTCATCTACCTCTCACTCGATGATGCCCAGTCTTTTCTGAATCTTGGAGATGAGGTCAGTGGAATCGAGGTCAAGGTCAATGATATCTATCAGGCGAAATATATCGGGGAGGAGATAGTCGACCGGCTGGGGTATCCCTTCAGGGCAAACGACTGGATAACACTCAATCATAACCTCTTTTCGGCTCTCAAGCTGGAGAAAACGGCGATGTTCGTCATACTGACACTCATAGTCCTCGTGGCTGCGTTCAATATAGTCAGCACCCTCGTAATGCTGGTCAGGGACAAGACGAGGGAAATAGGGATTCTGAAATCTATGGGACTGACTTCCCGCTCGGTCATGAAGATATTTATGATCGACGGCTTTTGCATCGGTCTTGTCGGTACCCTCCTGGGTTGTCTGGGAGGTTATACGCTCTCAAAGTTGCTCGAGAAATACAAATTTATCTCACTGCCGCATGATGTCTATTGGATCGATACGTTGCCGGTTCAACTTCAGGCAGGTGATTTTCTAATGATTTCGGCGGCAAGTCTGATCATATCTATTCTGGCAACTTTGTACCCGGCTTTGCACGCATCGAAATTCATGCCGGTTGACGCTATAAGGAACGAATAATCTATTATGATGGATACCGGAATCGATTTACAGGACCAGGACAATCGGAATGTTTTGCAGGGAATCAAAATTTTCAAATCGTTTCCGAGCGGGGGTGGTGAACTCCATGTATTAAAAGGACTGGACATTATTGTGTCGAAAGGTGAAATTATTGCCGTTGTTGGCGAATCAGGAGTTGGTAAGAGTACCCTTCTGCACATCCTTGGAGGCCTCGAGGAACCGACGAGGGGAAGGATTATCGTCGAATCAGTCGGGTTGAATGGACTCAACGAGGAAGAGACCGCTCAGCTTAGAAACGAGAAGATCGGGTTTGTCTTTCAATTCCATCACCTGCTGGCCGATTTTACAGCTTTAGAAAACGTGATGATACCTGCGCTGATTCGTGGCATGGATTATGAAGAAGCAAAGGCGAAGACATCGATCCTCCTGGATGAAGTGGGGTTGATCGATCGTGAAAGTCATAAACCATCTCAACTTTCAGGGGGAGAGCAGCAACGGGTGGCCATGGTCAGAGCCTTGATAAATGACCCCACAATCGTGATTGCCGATGAGCCATCAGGGAATCTCGATCCCAAGAACAGTGAGATTCTTCATGATATGATCTTCGAGCTCCGTGAAAAGAAAGGGACAGCCTTTGTCATTGCCACACACAACCATGAACTGGCTGGCAAGGCCGATAAGATGTATTGTCTGGTCGACGGGAAATTGACCGTCGAGGAGAACGTACAAAGTGCTTTGTGAGGACTGCAAAAAGAGAAAAGCGATTGTCAACTTCACGCGGATCATTGATAACAAGGTGACGACCTCCCACCTTTGTGAGAACTGCGCGGAGAAGAAGGGTGTTAGCGGTCAAAGCAATATATTCGAATCACCCGTGAATCCCTTCATCTCACAGAGTGAAGGGATGCTAAAAGAAGACAAGGACGAGGTAAGTGAAAAGGCCTGCGATTCATGTGGTTCTACATACGGCGAGTTCCAGGAGAGCAGGAGGCTTGGTTGCCCCCAGTGCTATTTCACTTTCGAACAGGAGCTTGGCAGTTTGTTGAGACGCATTCAGGGTAGCCAGGTCCACGTAGGGAAAGGACCTCGTGAGAAGACATCCAGGCTTTCTACCAGAGAGAGTCGAATCAAAGAGTTGAAAAAACTCCTCGAAGAGTCCGTTCAGAATGAGGAGTTCGAGAGAGCGGCGACGTTGAGGGATGAGATCCGAGGGCTGGAAGTGACAGAGTATGAAAAAGGCGATAAAGGAGGTGGGGAGAGTGGATCTCAATCAGCTCCTTGAAAACGGTCTGAGCTGGCTGGAGGATGAAGGAGCACTCGGACATATAGTGTTGTCGACGCGTGTTCGACTGGCACGAAACGTAGCCAATCGTCCGTTTACAGATAAGATAAAAGCTAATGAAGAGAGGTTGATCCATAAAAAAGTGGAGACCGTATTCAGTACGAGGGGCTATCTGAAGGAAGGAGTTTATTTCCGCCTTCGCGACCTTGAGACTAAAGAGTTGATGCTTCTTCTGGAGAAACACCTTATCAGCCAAGACCTGATAAACAGAGGAAAAAGGGCCGGGGCGATCATCAGTAACGGAGGGCGGATCAGCCTGATGATAGGAGAGGAAGATCACCTCCGGATTCAGACATTGGGCGGTGGTTTTCAACTCGATGAATGCTGGAAGATAGCAGAGAACATCGAAACCGAATTGAGAGAGACCATAGAGTTTGCTTATCACCCAAGATTCGGGTTTCTCACGGCATGTCCGACGAATACGGGGACCGGTCTTCGAGCTTCTGTACTGATCCATCTGCCCGGATTGGTCCTGACGAAGGAAATCGGGAAGGTGTTAAAAGGGATTTCGGAGATCGGATTGACATTTAGAGGTATCTATGGTGAGGGGAGTGAAGTTGTTGGGAACTTTTTTCAGATTTCGAACCAGACGACGCTGGGGAAAAGTGAGGAAGAACTGCTGGATCACCTGAAGGGAGTCACCAAACAGGTCATAGAATACGAGGAGAGCGCAAGGTCAATTTTGACGAGAGATGCGATGGATCAACTCGAAGACAAGATCTGGAGAGCCTATGGAATTTTGCTCTACGCACGTTCAATCGGGCTCGAGGAGGGGATGAATTTACTCTCCGCAATTCGTCTGGGAGTAAGCTTGAAACTAATAGAGAGTTTGCGTGTATCTACGCTTAACAGGTTGTTGATCTATGTTCAGTCTACACACCTGGAAGCAAATGTCGACAGGGACTTAACACAAGAGGAGCAAGACAGGGCAAGGGCTGATATGATGCGTAGGATCCTTGCTGACGGAATGAAGAGCGGATGAATGCCATAATAGAAGAGAGGTAGCATCATGGATAGCAGGTTTACGCAAAGGGTGAGGAAAGTCCTGGCACTTTCGAGAGAGGAAGCCGGCCGCCTTCATCATAATTACATCGGTACAGAGCATATCCTTTTGGGTCTGTTGAGGGAAGGTGAGGGGGTTGCTGCAGCTGTATTGAAGCATATGGAGTTTGACCTGGATACATTGCGGATGAAAGTCGAAGAGGCGGTTGAAGTGGGCGGAAACACCCTGACAGTGGGGGATCTTCCCTACACATCGAAGTCAAAAAGGGTGCTCGAACTTTCGATAGAAGAGGCCCGAGCCATGAACCACACTTATGTCGGGACGGAGCACCTGTTACTCGGTCTTTTACGAGAGGATAACGGGCTTGCCGCACAGATATTGAGGCAACAGGGCGCATCGCTCGAAGAGGTCAGGAAGGAAATTCTGAAACTCCTGGGTACGGAAATGTCGACATCTCCTCAGGGATTGCCCAGCGGTCCTGCCCGTAAAAAGTCCAAAACTCCGGCCCTCGACCATTTCTGCAGGGATCTGACGTTACTGGCTCAAGAGGACAAGTTAGATCCAACGATCGGGAGAAATCAGGAGATCGAAAGGGTCATCGAGATATTGAGTCGAAGGAAGAAAAACAACCCGGTCCTGATCGGTGAACCAGGAGTAGGCAAAACAGCGATCGTCGAAGGTCTTGCGGATCGCATCGTCAAGGGCAAGGTAGCGGAATCGATAAAAGATCATCGCGTTCTATCTCTCGATATGGCTGCCGTTATCGCGGGGACAAAATACAGAGGGCAGTTCGAGGAACGACTGAAGGCGGTCATAAACGAGATTCAGCAGGCCAAAAATGTCATTCTCTTTATCGACGAGTTACACACACTCGTCGGGGCGGGAGCCGCTGAAGGTGCTATTGACGCATCGAACATGCTGAAGCCGGCCCTGGCCAGGGGAGAACTACAGTGCATCGGGGCGACGACTCTGAACGAGTACAGGAAACATATCGAGAAGGATGGAGCTTTCGAGAGGCGCTTCCAAACGATCATCGTCAACCCGCCGACGCTTGAAGAGACGGATGAAATCCTGCGTGGCCTGAGAGAGAAGTACGAAGAGCATCATGGGATAGTGATAACGGATGAAGCCATTAATATCGCCGTGAAACTGTCCGATCGGTATATCACCGACAGGTTTTTACCGGACAAAGCGATCGATGTGATCGATGAGGCGGGTGCCCGCATCAGGCTGGCAACCCAGGTGCCCCCGAAGAAATTGCTTGAGGTGGAGAAAAAGCTCAAGAGGATTACACAGAAAAAAGACCAGGCTATCAATCAGCAGGAGTATGAGCGGGCAGCGAATCTCCGTGATGAAGAGAGAAAAATGAAGGCAGAGGTCGAGAGACTCCGGACCGAATGGCAACAGGATCGATCGGAGAAACGACCGTCTATAGTTGAAGAGGATATCGCCTTCATAATTTCACGGTGGACAGGTATTCCGGTTGTGCGCCTCAAGCAGGACGAAAGCTCACGACTCCTGAAGATGGAAGATGAGCTGCATGAACGCATCGTCGGTCAAGACAAAGCAATCGTCGCGATTTCGAAAGCTATCAGGAGGACGCGTGCGGGTCTCAAGGATCCGTTTCGTCCCATCGGATCGTTTATTTTCTGTGGACCAACTGGTGTAGGTAAGACAGAGCTCGCCCGCTGCCTTGCCCGGTTCCTCTTCGATGATCCCAAGGCTCTTATACGTGTGGATATGTCCGAATATATGGAGAAACATTCCGTTTCCAGGTTGATAGGGGCTCCTCCCGGTTATGTAGGTTATGAGGACAGTGGTTATCTAACCAAGGAAGTAAGACGTAAACCGTATTCAGTTATCCTCCTCGATGAGATAGAAAAGGCACATCATGATGTCTTCAATATACTGTTGCAGGTCTTCGATGAAGGGCACCTGACTGACAACTACGGCAGGAGGATCGATTTCAAGAACACCGTCATAATTATGACATCGAACGTCGGGGCAAGGGACATAGCGAAGACGACCTCGCTCGGATTCAGCAAGCGGGACGATAGCGCCAGTTATCAGAACATCGAACAAAAGGTGATAGAGGCCATAGATAAGACCTTCAGGCCTGAGTTCCTGAACCGCATAGATGAGACAATTGTATTTCATCCCCTCAGCGAGGACGACATTTCGAATATCGTCGATATCCTTATCCGAGATCTCAAAGACCGATTAAAGGAAAGGGATATCGCGATAACACTCACCGACGAGGCGAGAGGGTTTCTTGTCGAAAAGGGTTTCGATCAGAAATTTGGAGCCAGGCCCCTCAAGAGGGCTATCCAGAGGTACCTTGAAGATCCGCTTTCGGAGGAAATTCTCAAAGACTTTTTCAACGATGGAGACCACGTCGAGGTCTCAACGAAGGGCGACAGTCTCAGCTTCAAGGTCTTGACGGCGGTCGATTAGTCGACCGATCCAACAGGAGCACGGACAGGTTCAATCGAAAGGCGACTCTTGAAGCGGGGAAGACCAGCCGAGGTGATATTGCCTCTCCCAGGACAAAAAATGATCCACAAAGGGCTTCTGTTCTTTGTCCTGTTCTCATTCTTTTGTCTCATCGATCCGATCTCAATTTGTTCCCAGGAAATCGTCGAGATAAAGATAAAGGGGAATCAGTCTGTCTCTGGTGAACGGATCCTCAATACTGTTCAGTTACGTGCCGGTGAAATTTATTCCCTGATCAAGGTACAGAGAGGGATCAAGAAACTTTTCGATACCGGCCTGTTCGAAGATATCGCGATCACGGGTGAAGAGAGCGCGGAAGGGGTGATGCTCATAATCAGTGTAAAGGAGAATCCAACGATTCGATCGGTAGATGTGACTGGTATCGATGCCTTAAAGGATGAAGATGTAGAAGGGGAATTGACACTGAAGCCGGGATCTCTTTTCAACCCTTCACAGGTCGTCGAAACAAGGAATAAGATCCAGTCTCTCTACAGGGAGGAAGGTTATCATCTCGCAGAGGTTAATGTCCAGGAGTTAGAGACGGATGAAGCCGGTCTTGTCGACGTTTTGGTAACGATCGATGAGGGAAGCAAAGTAGATGTAAAAAAGATCGATTTTGAGGGCAATCAAAGCTTTTCTGACAAAAAGCTTAGGGGTGAGATGAAGACAGAGCAGGACGGGTTCTGGTTCTGGCAGGGAACGGATTACAAGGAGGATGTCTTAAAGGAGGACCTCGATCAGAAAATCGTCCAGTTTTACAAGGACAGGGGTTACATCGATTTTTACGTCAAGAATTACGAGACCGAGTTCGATGCGGAAAAAGGTGAAGCCTTTATCACGGTCTGGGTAGTCGAGGGGGAGAGGTACAAAGTAGGAGAGGTCGAGTTTACCGGGAACAAATTCTTTGGTCTCAAAGAACTCGAATCGACGGTAAAATTAGAAGAGGGCGAATTCTTCTCTCAGAAAGATTTTGATCAGAGTCTCTCTGCGCTGTATGAGTTGTATGGCAATCAGGGGTATCTATATTCTGAAATCGTCCCCCAGATCAAGAGGGTGGATGGTGTCGCTGATGTGTCCTATTACATCCGGGAGAACGATCCGGCTTACATAAGGAAGATCCTGATTCAGGGAAACGAGATCACTCACGAAAAAGTCATTAGGAGGGAACTCGTCATCCTCCCCGGAGACCGTTTCAAGCAGCATCTGCTGGTCCGATCTTTTCAGGAGATGATGAATACCGGTTATTTCGAGAATGTGGATATCCAGCGAAAACCTGTTCCCGGCGGTGGGAATGATATCGATATGGTATTCGATGTAGTTGAAAAGCGGACCGGTCAGGCAAGCACAGGGGCCGGTTTTGGGGCGGGTGGGGGTCTCACAGGCTTCGTGGAGCTCTCCCAGACGAACCTCTTCGGTAAGGGACAGAAGGGACGAGTGCGGTTGGAGCATGGAAGCCGACAGACTAACTTTGAACTGAGTTTCACCGAACCCTTTTTCAGGGATACCCAGACATCGGTGGGTTTCGATCTCTTCAGGATCAACCAGGCATTTTCAAATGATCCGTTCAGGAGGAAATCGACTGGAGGCACATTGCGTGTCGGTGTACCCGTACCGAGGATGGATTATACAAGGTTCTACACGACTTATCGACTGGAACGGTTCGACCTCGAGCCGCAGAGCGGATCGACGGTTGACGATACCGATCCGGTTTTCAGTGATTTTCCAAGGTTGTTGAGTGGGCTGACATTCAACCTCGTGAGGGATACAAGGGATAACACCTTTCATCCCTCTTCGGGAACTCGTCACAGCATTACGGCCGAATACGCCGGAGGTATACTCGGAGGCTCTACGGACTTTCAAAAGTACCGCCTGAACTCTTCGTGGAGCATGCCCTCATTCTGGAAATTCAACCTGTCCCTCAAGGCAAAGGCAGGGGTCGTTACCGGTTATGGAGATCCCAGTACCGTACCGATAAACGAAAAGTTTATCCTGGGAGGCGTTGGACCGGGGATCGAGGGATTGAGGGGGTACTCTGACAGGTCTGTGGGACCGATAGTGAACGGGAGGGTCACCCGGGGAAGGTCATTTCTACTCCTTACTGCCGAGGAGGAGATCAAGTTTACACAGCAGATTTACGGTGTCCTCTTTTTCGACGCCGGGAATGCGTGGGAGAGTCTCTCCTCCGCGGACCCGACAGACCTCAAGAGATCGATCGGATTCGGAATCCGCATCGAGATCCCGGGAATGGGACCTCTTGGACTGGATATAGGGTATGGTCTCGATCGTCCGGACGGTACCGGCTTTGAGCCCCATGTTACGTTTGGTGCGTTTTTCTAAGCGTTCCAGATTATGAGTACCGTGAAGCACCGAAGCGATCGAAGTGCCCTATCCGCAGGGTATGGGAAGGAGATCGAGATTTTTTCTATCACTCATTACAGTGAGTTAATATAGCGAGAAGGAGGGTTTATCGATGAATTTGCTACGATGGGGATGGGCATTGTTGACGATCTTTTTCGTCCTGGGTGTGGGTCAATCCTCGGCCCAGAATATCCAAATCGGGTATGTCGATACGGAAAAGGTCCTCGACAATGCCCCTGGTGCGGAAGAAGCGACAAAGATATTCGATGAGGAAGTTGAAACCTGGAAAGGGGAGGCTGAAAATCTCAAGGTCGAACTCCAGGGTCTCATCGATGAGTATGAGAACCAGAAACTCATTCTGAGCCCGGAGAAGAAGAAAGAAAAAGAAGAGAAGATAACCCTCAAGAAAAACGAGTACGATCAGAAAGTCTATGAAATTCAGGGAAAGATCCAGCAGAGGAGTGCCGAGCTCTCCCAGCCTATTCTGGAGAACGTTTATCAGACCATCAGAGTCGTCGCGGAGAGGGATGACTATGACCTCGTCATCGATTCGAGTATGGGTGCCATCGTGTACGCGGATCCTTCTCTCGACATCACCCAGATCGTCATCGATGAACTGAAAAAGAGTGGTACTCAATAGCCATCTGAAAGATGTCAGGCGCCAAGGCTGAATACACGCTTTCCTCGATAGCTCGTGCTGTGGGTGGTGAAATCGCCGGTGACGAAAGTGTCGTCATCCTGCGAGTCGCTTCCCTGGAGAACGCCGGTCCAGCAGAACTGTCGTTTATGGCAAGCAAAAAACACCTGCCGGCTCTGGAAAAAAGTAACGCCGGTGCGGTTATTTGTACGTCTGACGTCAAAGCACCCCATAAAAATCTCATATATGTCGAGAATCCCCATCTCTCTTTCGGGATAGCCGTGGAATTGCTACATCCCCAGGATCCTGCCGAGCCCCGTGAGATCCATCCGACCGCTATTCTTGGAAAAGGTGTCAAGATCGGTGAAGACGTTTCAGTTGGTCCCTATGTCACTGTAGGAGATCATTCCTCTCTTGCCAGCCGAGTGATCGTTGGACCTCTTTCATCGATCGGCGGCAACGTCGAGATAGGCGATGATACACGTATCGCACCTCGTGTTACAATCTATGATGGTGTAAAGATCGGGAAGAGGTGTTTGATCCAGGCTGGTACCGTCCTGGGGAGCGACGGTTTTGGTTTCGCGAAGGATGAAAAGGGCCATCATCGTAAGATCCCCCAGATAGGAGGATTGATCATAGAGGATGATGTGGAGACAGGCAGCAATTGCGCTATCGATAGGGGAAGCATCGACAATACAGTCATAGGGCGAGGAACAAAACTGGACAACATGGTGCACATCGCTCACAACGTGGAGATCGGGAATGATTCCCTCCTGATCGCCCAGGTAGGTGTCGCCGGCAGTACAAAAATCGGGAAGAACGTTGTGCTGGCAGGGCAGGCAGGACTTGTCGGGCATCTAAAGATAGGGGATGGAGCAGTCATTGGCGCGCAGGCGGGAGTGATTAAATCGGTCAAACCGGGTGAAGTTGTCTCCGGATACCCGGCTCGACCACATAAAAAGGCCTTGAAAACCCAGGCAAGTTTGCTTAAAATTCCACAAATGGTCGAGAAAATAAGGGAACTTGAAGAGAAGCTCAAAGACCTGGAAGACCAGATTCGCCAGAGGGCTGATTCTGAGGGTTAGTGTGTGTGGAATGCCATCGTATTTATGAGCAGGACCAGTTAGGAGCTCCTTCGATGAAACAGAGTACTATTGACAAAGAGGTGTTCTATGAGGGTGCAGGGTTACATACCGGTAATAAATCAAGGATTACCTTCAAGCCCGCGGAAGAGAAGACCGGGATCTGCTTTGTCAGGACAGATCTCGATGGCTATCCGAGAGTATCCGCCACAATTGAGAACGTTGTCGGCGTCGACAGGGGTACGACACTCGGACAGGGTGGAGTGAAAATACATACTGTCGAGCATGTCCTTGCGGCGACCTACGCCTTGGGAATCGACAACCTGGTCGTTGAACTCAACGCCAACGAACCTCCCGGAGCCGATGGAAGTTCGCTCCCGATAGCGGAAATCCTTGTCAAAGGTGCGATCCGCGAGCTTGCCGCCGAAAAAGAGACATTGCAGCTGGAGAAACCCTATCAGTATAACGATGATGAAGTAAACTTCCTTCTATTACCCAACGATGGATTGAAAATCACCTTCCACATCAGTTACGACCATTACCTTGTCGGGAACCAGTCTGTCACCATAGATATCACTGAGGAGAATTTCTTAAAGGAACTGGCTCCCGCCCGGACATTCTGTTTTAAGGAGGAAATAGATTCTTTGCGGGAGGCAGGACTGATAAAGGGAGGGAGCCTGGACAATGCTGTCGTCATAGGGGAGAAGGGTATCATGAGCAGTGAGCCCTTACGGTTTGACGATGAATTTGTCAGGCATAAGACACTTGACCTCATTGGAGATCTTTCGCTGTTGGGTAAGAGACTGAATGCCCACATTATATCTTCCCGATCAGGGCACCCGTCGAACATCAGGCTCATAAGAAAGATAACGGAGGAGTTGCTGGGAAAGGAAGCGGGAGCTAAAAAGCAGATCCTTCAGCTCGATATCAATGAGATACTGGAAATCCTTCCTCATCGTTATCCGTTCATTCTCGTAGACAGGATTCTGGAGATGGAAGCTGGAAAGAGAGCCGTGGGGATCAAAAACGTGACCATCAATGAACCATTTTTTATCGGTCATTTTCCCGGTCATCCCATAATGCCTGGAGTCCTGCAGATCGAAGCGATGGGGCAGGTAGGCGGGCTACTACTGATGAATTCGGTACCCGATCCCGAGAACAAAGTGGTCTATTTTATCGGACTCGACAAGATTCGCTTCCGGAAACCCGTTAGGCCGGGCGACCAGATCCGCTTTGAGCTGGAGATGCTGAAAATGCGGGGGCGGACCTGTAAGATGAAAGGTCTTGCCTTTGTAGATGGGGATCTGATCGCGGAAGCCGAGATGATGGCGATGGTCATGGATAAATAGAGGTCTGGATGGCGAACGATTTATTGATCCACGAGACGTCGATGATTGATCCTGACGCGGAATTGGGAGACGGTGTTGTAGTTGGACCATACAGCATAATAGGTCCCAGGGTGATAATTGGTAACGGGACGGTGATAGGATCACACGTTTTAGTCGAGAAAGACACGACAGTCGGAAAGAATTGCCGAATATTTCACGGTGCCGTACTCGGGACCGACCCCCAGGATCTCAAGTACCAGGACGAGAAGACATACCTTATTATAGGCAATGACACCCAGATTAGAGAATATGCTACTCTTCACAGGGGAGCAAAAGACCAGTGTGAAACGAAAGTAGGGTCCAATTGCCTGATCATGGCTTATGTTCATATTGCTCACGACTGTCAGATCGGAAATGGAGTCATCCTGGCTAACTCGGTCAACATGGCCGGACATGTCATTATAGAAGATCATGTGACCATTGGAGGTGTCACGCCCATTCACCAATTTGTCAGGATAGGGAGGCATTCCTTCATCGGAGGAGGATCTCGAGTAAACAAGGACATCCCGCCTTTTGTCAGGGCTGTAGGGAACCCCCTCAGCCTTTCAGGTCTGAACAGCGTCGGGCTCGCCAGGCATGGATTTGAAGAGGATACTCGGCTCGAGCTAAAGAGGGCATACCGGATTTTTTTCCGGTCTGACCTGGACATTTCAAACGCTGTCAGGAAGGCTAAAGAAGAGCTGAAGCCTTTTGAAGAGGTTTACTATTTTATTGAATTCATCGAGAACAGCGATCGCGGTGTGACCCTCTGAGCGGTTCCATTTACCCTGGCACCTTCTTTCCTCCAAGTTTCCATTACCGACGAACTCGCACCAATAATTTCAAAGTCATTCCCCCTCCTCGGTCATTCCGGCTTGTCCCCTCCTCGGTCATTCCGGCTTGTCCCCTCCTCGGTCATTCCGGCTTGTCCCCT
>CAYTWO010000035.1:0-215 GCA_964442125.1 uncultured Gemmatimonadota bacterium | reverse complement strand
CCTCGGTCATTCCGGCTTGTCCGGAATCTACGGGTGGTGGGGGGGGGTACTCCTCACTATTCACTATTCACTATTCACAAATCACTGCTCACTATTCACTCCCTGGTTGGGATAATATTGACAAGGTTCCAGGGTCACCTTAAACTTAGTGAGTCGTAAGTTGATCACTTCATCCCATACCCTGTTTCAAACCGGCAGTCACACTTAAACGTAAA
>CAYTWO010000034.1:0-23008 GCA_964442125.1 uncultured Gemmatimonadota bacterium | reverse complement strand
TATCGCATCAAGATATCCGCACATTTCTTCCCGACATAATCGCTCAAATTAGGTCTAAAAAAACACGCGCTAATCTATCAACGATCCCGTGCTTTCCTATACCTGGAGATTATCGCCTCTTCAGCCTCTTCCTTCGTCTGAACCTTCCCCTCGAGCTGGAGGTCTTCCACAAAGGTCAAGACCTCTTTGAAAAGCGGACCCGGCTGAAAGCCGAGCCCGATGAGATCTTGACCCGTAATCAATTTTGGCTGAGGAGGGCCAAGCTCTCTGAGTTCGATAAGCTTCTCCTTGCAGAACTCGTAGGTCGTCAAATCCCTGTGACTGGCCAGGCAATCGAGCCTGTGGAGTTCGAGATGTTCCTCGAATCGCTCCATCATCAGAAAGCGCTTCAGGGTGCTCTCCCGCATGTTCCTGACCTCGATAAATTTCAGGTGATTACGGACCAGGGAGATAACCGCCTGTCTTTCCGCCTTAGAGAACTTCAACCGTCCCATGATCACATCGGCCATATCCGCACCTACCGCGTTGTGATTGTTGAACCTGATCCTGTCTGCCATCTCCATAGTATCAGGCTTCCCGATATCGTGGAGGAGAACACCCATAGCCAGTTCAGATGAGATCCCAGCGTGCCTCTCGCCCTGATCATGAACGCCCTCACCGATATTTCCGGATGAAAAAACGTACGGTGATCCCATCTTCTCCAGCATCAGCAGTGTATGCTCAAAGACATCCCCTTCGGGATGAAACTCAGGCGGCTGTTCGACACCTTCCAATCTCGCGACCTCGGGCAGGATAACTTCCAGAATTCCGAGTTTGTGCATGAGGCGCACGCCCTCGTGTGGATATGGATCGAGCAGGATCTTGACCAGTTCATCGCGGATCCGTTCCGCGCTTACCTCTTTGATCATGGGAGTCAATTCTCTTATCGCCTGCTCCGTTTCATTCTCGATCGAGAACCGAAAACGGGCCGCAAAACGGATCCCGCGAAGGAGTCTGAGCTTGTCCTCCTTCAGCCTCGCCCGGGGATCACCTATACTACGGATGATGCCCCTGTGTATGTCCTCTTCTCCACCAACGTAATCGAGATATTTTCCTCGGACGGGGTCGTAAAAGAGTCCATTGATGGTGAAATCTCTCCGTTTCGCGTCCTCTTCCTCCTCTGTAAATTCGACTGAAGAAGGTCTTCTCCCGTCGATATACGCGCCTTCCTTCCGAAAAGTAGCGACCTCAAACGGCTGCTTGTCGAGGACAACAACTACGACACCAAATTCACAACCCACTGGGATGACGGTTTCGAAGAGCTCGATCACGTCATCGGGCCGGGCATCGGTAACGATATCGTAGTCTACCGGCTCACTCCCCATGATCATATCCCTGACACACCCACCGGCATAATATGCCTTGAATCCACCACTACGAAGGGTCGCGACGACCCGATCGGCTTTCTCTCTATAGTTGACCGGCATGCTCAGCTATAAGCCTTTCCATAAGCGCGAGCGTCTGACCCGCTGCCTCTTCCCAGTCGAACCGCTTCACCCACGTCCTGCCCTCCTCCGACAACCTCGAGCGCAAGAGTGGATCCTTCAAAATTTCGATCGCCTTTCCGGCAAGATCGTTTTCGTCCTGATCGGGGACGAGGAATCCTGTCTTTCCGTGAACGAGGGATTCCCTGAGACCTGGTGAATCGGTGGCGACTACCGGACACCCGCAGGCTTGGGCCTCGACGTTGGTCAGTCCCCATCCCTCCTTCTCCGAGGAATTCATCACAAGGCTTGCCTCCCGGTAGAGCCGAACCTTCTCCTCCACCGTGATGTGTCCCGCAAACGATATCGCCGACTCGAGCCTCAAGCTGCGGGCTTGACTCCTGAGAGAGCTTAGATAATCACCATCGCCGGCTATGATCAGGCGTACTCCCTCAACTTCCTCCCTTATCTTCTTGAACGCCTTGAGAAGGAGATCTATCCGCTTGTAGCGTTTTACCCGGCCGATGAAGAGGACATAAGGCGGGTCTTGCGGATTACTATCCGGAGAGGCCGTGTAGGTATCATGGTCGAGACCGCAATAGATCACCTCTATCCTCTCAGGCGCGATCCCCCTGGCGACCAGGTCTTCCTTTGTCGATTCGGAGATGACCTCGAATCTGGACTTGCTGTAGACCATTTTCATGGGAAGTTCCCACGCGTACACATAGGTTGCCAGTGGCCAGGCAACCTCGTTGAAGACGGTCGTTCCGAAGAGATGGGGCACGATGACCAGATGCGGAAACCGGATAAACAGAGGTGAGTAGACAGGGATCTTGTTGATATCCTCCACCAGAATATCGTAGTCCGTACCCCTGAATTCCTTTAATAAAGAGAACATCGCCGCGAAATTGAAGTTGTACCTGCCGCCACGGCGAACGATCCTAATTCCGTCGATGACCTCCTCCCTTGGCGCCGAGGGATACGAGGAGCAGAGAAGATCGACAGAATGACCGGCCTCGACGATTCTTCTGAATATCTCCCGGAGATGGACTTCTGCTCCGCCCGACATCGGGTTGGTCCAATCCTGCCAGTTGATGAGGAGGATTTTCATCTCACGTCTCCGGCTTCTTCCCGATCACTCCTATGACATGAAAGGAGTAGAAGGATGGTCTTTTGGTCTGCAGCCATCCCCTGAGGCGTGTTCGCATTTTCCTCAGTCCTGGGATAAGCCCTTTCGGATAAAGTGGGAGCTCTATGCCGATCAGAAAGAAGAGCTCTCTGGTGAGTCGGTAGAAAATACTGGGAGACATCCAGTCCCCGTAAGAAAGAACAGGTTCGAGTCGATGTCTCCTTATGATCCCCTCGAGCTCCCCGATACTGTACTGTGTCTCCCATCCTGCGAACCACCTGTTCAAACGAATCAGAACGAGTTTCAGGAGCGTGTAGAAATGGTAACGCTGGGGTACATCGACCAGGAGATATCCACCCTTTCTCAACACCCGACTGTTCTCCTCCAGCAGGCCGCCGGGTTCACGGAAGTGCTCCATCAGCCCCTGGTGAAACACTACGTCGATGCATCGATCCTTTAAAGGCAGGGAAAGGGCATCTCCACAGATGAGACCGGGGACCACTTCTCCTTCTATTACCTGAGATCTCACAAGCTTCAGGGGTGTCATAGTATAGTCGAGGATGATGCAATTTGCCCCTTCATTCGCCAATTCCAGGCTGTCCCGCCCACTCCCCCCGCCAACTTCGAGGATCCTTTTTCCCTCTATATCGACTACTCTCGAGAGGTTACGACAAACCCTTCCCTCGTTGGAATAGACCTTCTTAATTTCCCGCTCCCGCCCCCAGAATTTATCCCATAGATCCTTGTCACCACGATGTCCTCGATTCCGAGCACCCATCTCTCCTCCTCACCGCCCGATCGACAATCTCAAGGCCAGCTCCCTTGGTATGCCGGTCTTCATGATATCCCTCTGGGATCCCTCGATATCATACGGAACTCTGTGGTACTCGATCTTTACCTCCTCCTGATCGTACGTCAGAAAACATGCGTCGGGATTTCCATCCCTTGGCTGTCCAACACTCCCCACATTTATCAGGTAGCGCAGTTCCCCATCGAGAGAAAGCCCTGAGACGTATTGACTGTCGACATTCTCACTCCCCAGCGAGAAGACAACGGGATAATGTGTGTGACCATAAAAGAGCAGGGGCATTTCAAAAACATTAAATTCTATATCGGCCTCATAGGCGGAAAATATATAGCCCCAATTTTCCGGATTCGAGTAAGTGGCATGGGTCGCTGTGAAAGCCTCACCTTTGTACAGATACGGGAGTGAATCGAGGTATTCGACGTCCTTGCCGGACAGCACCTTTCTGGTCCACTCGATAGCCGACCTGGCTGCCGGATTGAAATAGTCGACCGAACACTTCTCGATCGCAGCGGCGTCGTGGTTCCCGAGGAGGACCGTGTCACAGGTCTCTCTTATCAAAGAGATACACTCCACGGGCTTGGCACCGTATCCCACAACATCACCCAGACATATGACTCTATCGACCTCGAGGTTATTTATCACCCCAAGGACCGATTCCAGTGCCTGGATGTTACCGTGAATATCCGAAATGATCGCGTAGCGCAAGAAAAAGTTACCCGAAGGAAGATGTTTCAGTTATCGGGAGACACCTCTGATGAGTGAAATCTCCACTTCAATCCGCCCTTGATGTTTGATGTAGGATCGCATCAAGGACTCCATTGACGAAACGCGGAGAATCTTCCCCACCAAACAGATGCGAGAGATTAATGGCTTCATTGATGCTGGCTTTGCCCGGAATATCCGGGAGAAAGAGCAATTCACAGATGCTGATACGCAGGATATTCTTATCGATGATGGAGAGCCTCTCTATCCTCCAGTTTGAAACCGACTCCTCGATCATACTATCTATCTTGTCTTTATTGCCCTCGTAACAATCGACCAGCCTCTTTGTGTAAGCCTTTTTCTCTTCACTCACGACCTGACCCGGAAAGAAGGATTCAAAGAAAGATTCAAGAGTCGTGATGAGGGAATCTTTTGTGATCTCTTGGGCATAAAAAATCTGGAGTGCCCAGATCCGCGCTTTCGACCGGCGTCTCATTTCTTTTCGAATTCCCTGTATATGTTTACCATCTCGATGGCAGCAAGAGCAGCGTCCCACCCCTTGTTGCCCGCTTTCGTCCCTGCTCTTTCGACGGCCTGTTCTATCGTATCTGTCATCAGTATACCAAAGATGAGAGGGATCTTCGATTTCACCGAGATCTCCGAGAGCGATCTCGTTACCTCGCTCGCCAGGACATCGAAATGTGAGGTATCACCACGTATCAACGCACCAACGGCAACAATCGCGTCGACATCCGATCGAGAGGTTAGTGCCGCGCATATCTGCGGAATCTCAAAAGATCCCGGGACGAGGTACAGGTCGATATTATCTTCGATGGCACCATGTCTGATCAGACAGTCTTTGGCCCCCTCGATTAGTTTATCCGTGATCAGTTTGTTGAACCTTCCAGCAACCAGGGCAAACTTGATCCCCTCTGCCCTTAACATGCCCTCTATCCTCTTCATTATTTCTCCTCCCGATAGGCTTTCTGTTCTCCCCTATTTCTACCATCCTGTTCTTTTCCTCTCCGACCAGAATCAGACGGAACGGTAACCTCGAGGGCAAGTTTATTCCTGCCGTCCGGTTTCGATCCGCTTTTCTTTCCCGTTCGATCCCTGGAAGGTGCCGAAGTGGCGTATCGCCGAATCGGTTCACGCCTGTCGGTCAATATCCTGTGACCCAATTTGACCTTCTTGGTCTGAAGGTACTTTCTGTTATATTCGTTCGGCTCTATCGCCAGTGATACCTGATCGGATATCTTGAGGCCATACCCATCCAGTCCAATCACCTTCTTGGGGTTGTTCGTCAATATACGGATCGAAGAAAGCCCCAGATCCGAGAGGATCTGGGCGCCAATCCCGTAGTCCCTCAAATCAGCTTTAAAACCAAGTTTTTCGTTGGCCTCAACCGTATCTAACCCCTGATCCTGTAAGGAATACGCCTTGATCTTGTTCTCGAGCCCGATTCCCCTCCCTTCCTGATGCATGTAGAGAAACACTCCCCTTCTCTCTTCTCTGATCAATGCAAGTGATCGCTCCATCTGCTCCCCGCAATCGCATCGCAGCGAATGGAAGACATCACCAGTTATACAGGATGAGTGTACACGAACAATGACGTCCTTTTTCCCTTCTACCTCCCCCTTGACGAGGGCCAGGTGATGCTCGTCATCGATGGATGTACCGTACAGGTAAAGGGTAAAATCACCAAATCGAGTCGGGAACGGTGTTTCAGCTATTCTGTTGATCAGTTTCTCCGTCCTCCGCCGATATTTGATCAGGTCCTCGATCGTGATCAGTTTGATACCTAATTTTTTGGACATTTTCTCCAATTTAGGGAGTCTGGCCATCTGCCCGTCATCGTCCATAATCTCACAGAGGACCCCCGCCGGTGAATGCCCTGCCAATCTTGCGAGATCGACCACGGCTTCCGTGTGTCCGGCTCTGCGTAAAACCCCGCCATCCTTGGCGATCAGTGGGAATATGTGGCCCGGTCTCGCGAGATCCTCTGGTCGGGCATCTGGATCGATCACTGTCTTGATTGTTACAGCCCTGTCGGGAGCCGAGATCCCTGTCGTGGTCCCCTGAACTGCATCGATGGTAACTGTGAAGGATGTCCCATGAAGGGCTGTATTATCGTTGACCATGAGATTGAGCCCTAATTCTTCCGCCCTTTTGTAAGTCAAGGGAAGACAGATCATTCCCCTGCCATATTTTGTCATAAAGTTGATCGCCTCCGGAGTCACCTTGTCGGCAGACATGATAAAATCTCCCTCGTTCTC
The DNA here is from genome assembly GCA_964442125.1 of uncultured Gemmatimonadota bacterium. Lineage (GTDB taxonomy): Bacteria > Gemmatimonadota > CAZMKB01 > CAZMKB01 > CAZNLH01 > CAYTWO01. The sequence continues at coordinate 16,630 of CAYTWO010000034.1, read as the reverse complement.
CCGCCCCTCATCGTCCACGACGATCAACATCTTACCTTTCTTCAAATCCTCTATCGCTTCCTTGATCCCAGCAAATTGTGTCACTGCGTACCCTTTCTGAGTTCGATATTAATGTCGAAAGCAGACCTTCCGATCGGCACTCGGCGACTCCGGTCTGTCAGGTTATACCCGCATAAGCTTAATATTTAATCGCTCAATGTCTATAGTTATCGACGAAAGACTTCACATACTTCCCGATAATATCGACCTCGAGATTGAGGATATCCCCTCTCCTGCAAACACCGAGGTTCGTCTCCTGAAGTGTCGTCGGTATCAGGGCAATCGAGACATTTTCACCGCAGATATCTGCGACGGTGAGGCTGACCCCATTAAGGGTTATCGACCCTTTTGGAACGATATAGTCGAGCTGTTCCCCTGGAATTGCGACCTCCAGGCTGGCGTGATCACCCTGTCGCTTAAAGGAGATCACCTTCGCCGTCGCGTCTATATGCCCCTGGACGATGTGTCCTCCCATAAAACCACCCGGTGTTACCGGTTTCTCAAGGTTTACCTTTTTACCGATCCGGCAGGCGCCCAATGTGCTTCTCCGCATCGTTTCAGGAGAGATCTCCGCACTGAAGTCGATCCGGTTCAGAGATGACACCGTCAGACAAGTCCCGTCCACGTTAACACTGTCTCCCTCCGACAATCCTGCACATACTTTATCGGCCCGAACTGTCAGGAGAGCGCCCTGCCTCAGCCTGACAAATTTAACGACTTTCCCGATCTCTTCAACAATACCTGTAAACACCTGACTCCTAATTCTCTTTCTGACCCTCGCCTGAAGGATAACAAACGATCAGCGTATCCTGACCAAGCCTCTTACTCTCCACTACATCGACACGAAAGGCTTTCTCTATGTTCGAGATTCCCAGGTCGCCGAAACTCGGATAGGATTCACCCCCTCCAATGATAACCGGGCCTATAAAGACGTAGAGTTTGTCAACAAGTCCTTCAGACAGAAATGAGGTGAAGATCCTCGTCCCCCCTTCGACCAGAACTGCCGTAACACCCCTTCGATAAAGGTCTCTGAGGGCTTCCCGCAGATCGAGAAGCCCACTTCGACCGGTAATTGTCTCAACCGATACACCTTCTTTAATGATATCGCCGGCCTGTCCATCGGCTGCCTCATCAAGGGCCGTGTAGATCAAAGTCTCGGCATCCCCGGCAGAATTGACCAGTCTCGATTCGTCAGCGATACTGAGATGTGTATCGAGTACTACCCGCAGGGGAGCTCTAACCTTCTCGACGTCCCTCACCGTCAGTAGAGGGTCATCGGTCCGCACGGTTCCAATTCCAACGACAACGGCCGCATGTTCATTTCTCAACATATGGACATATTTTCGTGATTCGGGACCGGTAATCCACTTCGAACTCCCCTGTCGTGTTGCGATCCTGCCATCAAGGCTCTGCGCGACCTTCAGGGCAACGAAAGGAAGCTCCTCTCTCATATTCTTGCAATATACCTCGTTCAGGCGCCTCGCCTCGTTTTCCATCAGCCCGACGGAGACCTCAACATCCTCTTCGCTCAATCTCTTCAGCCCCCTCCCCTTCACTCTGGGGTTAGGGTCCTCCATGGAACAGACAACTTTTTTAATCCCTGCTTTCACAATAGCGTCTGTACAAGGAGGAGTGTTGCCATGATGATTACAGGGCTCGAGATTGACGTACAGGGTCGAACCTTGTGTTTTTCCGCTCGCGTCGTCAAGGGCCATGGTCTCAGCATGAGGACCACCAGCCTGACGATGATACCCTTCCCCCACGATCACGCCCTCCCTGACGACCAGAGCCCCAACCATCGGATTGGGAAATGTTCTGCCCTTTCCCCTGATAGCCAGATCGAATGTCTTCTTTATCATAATCTGATCTTCAACCATCCCTATCTTCACTCCACGCAACTGACCGGGATCTGCCCCGTCACCGTAACTTTTTACAGGTAAACTTGTTAGATCACATTCAGAGATTAGGGGCTCCGTTCTTTTAGCTCAAGTAAACTCCAATTTCATGAGACCTGTCACGAGGTCAATTCGACCTGTCCGCTGCCTGAAATAACCTCACCGACAAGCACTACCTCCTCGCCGGCCCCCTCGAGGATCAAAAATGCTTCGTCCGTGAACGATGGGGCGACGAACAGGAGAAATCCCAGTCCCATATTGAAAACCCTGAACATTTCGTCTCTCGATATGCCACCCTTTTCCTGAATGTACGAGAAAATCGGAGGGACCTCCCAGGTACCTGTGTCGATCCTCGCGTTGACCATACCGGGAAGGATCCGTGGGACGTTCTCGAGTACACCTCCTCCGGTGATGTGCGCCATCCCATGGAGTCCCTCCATTCCCAGGAGCGGGGAAACTCCCTTAAGATAAGAATGATGTACCTTCAATAATTCCTCGTGGAGGGGGATATCCCACCCTGGTAGCGCCTCAAAGACAGACGCCCCCTCATCTTCGATCAGGACCTTTCGAACCAGGGAAAAGCCGTTTGTATGAAGCCCGCTCGATTTCAGGCCGATAATTTTGTCACTCTGAGAGATCCGTCCTCCATCAAAAAGGCTTTTTCGCTCGACACAGCCAACAATGAAACCTACGAGATCATATTCTCCCGATCTGTAAAATCCCGGCATCTCAGCAGTCTCTCCTCCGATGAGAGGAATATTATTTATTCGGCACCCTTCTCTCAGACCCAGTATCACATTTTCGACTATATCGACCTCCATCTTCCCAACTGCCAGATAGTCCATGAAAAAGAGCGGGCGCGCTCCCATCGTCAGTACATCGTTGACACAGTGATTGACCAGATCCATTCCGACCGTATCGTGCTTACCTGCCATAAACGCGATCTTGAGCTTAGTACCGACACCATCTACACTCGACACGATCACAGGATCACCCTCCGCCGATCCTCCGAGGTGATAGAGAGCGCCGAAGGTCCCGATACCCTTGAGTACTCTCTCGTTAAAAGTAGAATGGGCCAGCTCACCGATCCTTTTAGTCATTTCACCGGCCTTCTGGAGGTCGACTCCGGCGCTGGCATATTTTGAAGCAGTCTTGTCTTCCATTTCTCCCCTTTCCAGAGTTTACAGGTCAAAATGGGTCAATTCACGAAAATTCCTCACTCTCGCCTCGATCTCCTCGTCACTGACCTCTATCAGTTTGTCAATTCCAAACTCCTCGACAGAGAATGAGGCCATCGTACTTCCATAGATAACCGCCCGTCTCAGATTGTCTTCACTCAGGTCTTCCGTTTTGGCGAGAAAGCCGACAAATCCACCTGCAAAAGAATCACCGGCTCCAGTAGGATCAAAAACAGAATCGAGGGGAAATCCAGGGGCGGAGAAAAAGGATCTGCCCCTGAACATCAGGGCTCCATGTTCTCCTTTCTTGATGATAACGGTCTGGGGTCCCCGATCGATTATCCACCTTGCACTGGTGAGTAGATTGTACTCTCCGGAGAGTTCCCTTGCCTCTGCATCGTTGATAACCAGGATGTCTATCCTCGACAGAAGTTTTATGAGGGAATCCCGCTTTCCGCTGATCCAGTAATTCATTGTGTCGGTCACTACTAAGCGGGGAGATGTCATCTGATCGAGGATCTTGTTCTGAAGGTCAGGATCTATATTACCCAGGAATACGAAAGGAATAGAACGAAATTCCTCCCTGATCTCCGGATCAAATTTCTCAAAGACATTGAGTTGGGTTTCGATCGTTTCCCTTGTATTGAGGTCATAACTGTATACGCCAGACCATCTGAAGGTTTTTCCCTCACGCTTCTCGATACCGCTGAGATCTATATCCCGTTCTCTCAGTGGAGCTATCCGATCTTCCTCCAGGTCATCTCCAACGACCGCAACAAGGGTAACAGGAGAGAAAAAACTGGCCGCGACCGAGAAATAAGTGGCAGAACCACCAAGCTTCTCTTTTACCTCCCCAAAAGGTGTCTTGACGCTATCAAGAGCAACAGAACCCACACACAAAATAGACATCCGGTCACCTCGTCTCTCAAAACGGTTTTCATGCGACGTGATACCACTTACATATGATCCGGTATCGTCACGCCCAGTATCTTGAGCGCAGACCTCAGAACCACTCTGACACAGTGGCAAAGATACAGTCGGGCAAGCGTTAATTGACGATCTCTTACGACAACCCTTTGTTTTGCATACCAATGGTGGAACACTGAAGCCAGGTCTTCCAGATAATTCGTCAGCCTGTGGGGTTCCAGGCTTTCACACGCGCCCCTTAAGACTTCCGGGTAAAAAGAAAGCCGCTTCATGAGCTCTCTCTCCTGATCACTCAGGAACTCGAGGTCGACCTCTCCTCGATAGGAATCGATTTCCAGCGGATAATTCTCTTTCTCGGCGAACTTGAAGATACTGCTGATCCTGGCATTCGCGTATTGCAGGTAGTAAACAGGATTGTCAATCGATCGAGACCTTGCGAGATCGAGGTCAAAGACTAGATGGCTGTCGGGTTTGGTCATGACAAAGAAATATCTGGCCACATCCACCCCTACTTTGTCCATCAGTTCCCTCAGCGTAATAAAGGTCCCGGCTCGAGTCGACATCCTCAACTGTTCTCCTCCCTCAACAAATGTCACCATCTGATGAATGAGATATTTGAGAAAGAAATCCGGATAACCCAGGGCCTTCATTGCCGCCTTCATTCTCGGAACATATCCGTGATGATCCGCGCCGTGGAGATTGATGGCAACATCGAATCCCCGTTCGTGCTTCGTTACATGATAGGCGACATCGTTAAGAAAATAAGTGTGCTCTCCACCACTCTTGATCAAAACCCTGTCTTCGTCATCACCAAATTTCGTCGCCTGAAACCATACCGCGTTATCCTTATCATAGACGGCATCGACTTCTTTCAGTCTTTCTATCGTCTCCGCTGTCTTTCCGTCTTCGATAAGTGTCGATTCATTGTACCAGTTGTCGAAAGATATCCTGAAGTCCTCGAGGTCCTTTTCCGTTACCTCAACGATTACTCTCGCAGCTTCCCTCCTCAAAAAATCGAGAGTTTCCTCTCTGGGTTCACTATCACCGCAGAAAAAGGCCTCTCCATTCTCATCTCTTATTGCTCGGGCGATATCTACTATATACTCGCCCTTGTAGCCTTCCTCCAGAAATGGGTATTCAGGGTCGAACAGCTGCGCGTATCTCGAGTAGATGGACCTGCCAAGTATATCCATCTGGCGCCCGGCGTCGTTGAAATAATATTCCCGGACCACTTCGTGCCCGGCCCATTCCAGCAGATTTGCTATCACATCTCCGAGAACAGCCTGGCGACCGTGACCGATGGTCAGGGGACCTGTCGGATTTGAGCTGACAAATTCGACGTTGATCTTGTGTCTCCCGCCTTCCTCGAGGTCACCTTTCCCGAAATCCTCACCCTGTTCAACGATCTCCTCCAAAATCGTGTAATAATATGAATCTGAAAGGGTAAAATTTATGAAGCCAGGCCCTTCGATGTGAATGTCTTCTATCTCTTCATTACCGGCAGGTATGCGTTTAACGATGGTTTGAGCAAGGTCACGAGGATTGGTACCGGCCTGTGACGCTAACGCCATGGCAACTGGTGAGGCGAGATCGCCATGCGATGATTCACGGGGGCGTTCCACTGGAATACCCCCGTCAATGTCAAGCCCCAGAGATTCAATGGCTTTCTTTAATAACTCTTTGATCTTCGTCTCGATCAACTCGAGTTATCACCCTTCCCCGAACCGGTAGATTCAGAGGTCTTAGTGCTTGTACCCTCGGCCGAAGCCTCTTTCCGGGCTTCCTCCTTATACTGATCACTCCTGTAATCCGTACAATAGAAACCATTCCCCTTGAATATTATGCCACCCCCCCCGGTGATCAGGCGCTCGACCTTAGAACCACAATCCGGACATTTTTTGATCGGTTTGTCTTTCATCTTTTGAAAGCGCTCAAAAGAACTTTCGCAATTTCTGCAAACATAAATATAGGTTGGCATTGTTACTGTCCCCTGTCACTTCAATATTAATCGCTACAAAAACTTTTCTCCGGAACGGAGAAAAAATCAGGGTACCATTCGCGACCAACCCCTGACTATTCTGGACACTTCCGGAGACCTAACTTGCATATATATAATAAAATAGATTGCCTTACATGTCAAGACAATCATTCGTGGGACCACTCCTGTAATTCCCGTTAAAATGGAGATGCAAACCCTCGACAATCACCGGAGAACGTGTCTGCTCCCGGAGCCTTTCTCAACGTGGAAGAAAGGCCTCACTACATTCTTCCAGCACCATCTCCTCGTTTGGAAGATCTCCCGGATAACAGAGCATCCTGTAGTCTGTACTCAACACCCTGATCAAGGATCCATTAAGACCTATCTTCTTCCCTTCTAACATATTACAGAGTCTTCTGAGGGCGCTGTCCGCTCCCTCAGAAGATGTCCTCGGAAAAATCAACGCTATATGCCCTCCTGAACAATGAACTACCGCATCTCCTTTTCGCAGGGCATTTTCAATCTCAACGCACAAGTTTATGTTCAAACGTTTCAGGTCCCTCCCCCTCTCTCTCCTGAAATCAAGACCTTCAAATTGCAGGCGTACCAGCCCCATTGTCAGATATTCATTGTACCTTGAGGCATTCAACCACTCGTCGAGTACTCGAATTGCCGCTGAATACGGGTTCCCGCTCCCCACTTTTGCCCTTACCCCACCCATCATTATATCACTGATAAGCTTTAACTCCCTCTCCAAAGCCCACGATATGATCTTTACGAATACCTCACAGTCATCCACATACCCCTCATTTTCATCGATCAAGATCGAGAGGTTGCCGACGACCTCATCCCCAATGGTAATTGGAAAATATCGGGTTTTTTCGCTGGCCTGCTTCTTTCGCAGTGAAGCTTGACGGAGAGGACCCATGGTCCAACGGAAGGAGAAAGGCCCGGGATTCAAGGGACGGGACCCATTAACCTCCAGGATGTCTTCTCCCAGGGATGGGACTCCCCAGATCAATAACCCGAACGACTCTATCGGTATGAAATCAAGAGCGATATCCATAAAAGGGGTCAGTATCCGCCTCAAAAGGATCGGAATTGGTATATTAAGGCTTCCCTTCTCTATTACACTGCGTTCGATCCTGGCTAAGAGCGAATCTGAAAAGAGATCGATCAGAGGTTCTATCCTCTTTACAGGATCAACCTCGGGTCTATCTGTATAGTCTACCATCAACAGGAGCTGCGTGTGAGGATCGAGTTGAAACGGTAGAATCCTGACAGACTGGATGTCCGTTATGCCCCTGTAAATCGGAACGATCCGGTGTCCCAAAGCCGATAGTTCTTTTACCCAGATATCCCCGGTCTCCTCGAGGACCTTTCCCAGCAAGGTGTTCGAAAGTGGAAATTTATGACCCCTCCCATGAACACAAGGATTCCGGCTCTTTATCGCCTCGAGACGTAAATCGTGATCTGAAGAAACGAATAGTGCCACAGAGTTTGGATTCAACAACTGGAAAACAAGTCGGATTAAATCGGTAGCCTTTCTTTCGAACTCCTTCTCATCGAGCCACTCGACGGTAATTGTCGGTGCTAATCCCAGTCGAGTATCTCTTTCGTATAAACTTCTACGCATGCCTGGAATATCCTCTTCCCGTTCTCTTCGGATGCGAGATTGACGTTGGCGTTTATAGACCCATCTGGAAAAAGTTCCCTGAACAGCAGATAATTTGCCGTGTATTTTCTTGTCACTTTCGGCTGTAACGGGACTTCACACTTCTTCACTACTCCCCGGTGCAGATACATGATCATGGACACCTCGGAGGGAGTTCCATGATGGCCCTCTTCGTCTCCAAACATCTCTTCTATGAGTGAACGCATTTCCTCCTTTTCCCACCAGGAGAAGAATTTTATCTTCAAGTCTGTTCTCTCGTGGCAAATCTCGGCGACACCCGACTGGACGGGCGCAACATTACCACCGTGTCCGTTCAGTATTAGTACCCGGTGAAAACCGTGTCTGGAAAACGATGTCAGGAGATCCCGGATGACGTACAGGAGGGTTGACGGTTCGAGACTCATCGTTCCAGGAAAGGCCATATGATGCCGTGACATCCCATAGCAGAGTACGGGTGCCGCGACGGTGTTTGTTCTCTCGGCGACCTCGGCAGAGACAGCTTCAGGGATAAGGTGATCCGTTCCAAAGACACCTATCGGACCATGTTGTTCCACGCTGCCAATAGGGAGTATGATCCGATCATCTCTGTCCAGATAGTCCTTTACTCTCTGCCAGTTAAGTTCCCTGAGAAGCATGCTTCCTTCGATCTGTGGTCGGTCGTCATTTCAATCAGAAGGCATTATGACGATGTCGACCCTCCGGTTAAGTGCTCTTCCCTTCTCAGTCTCATTGTTTGCAATTGGACGTTCTTCCCCGTGTCCAACGGCTGTCACCATGGATGTATCCAGGGCCAGGTTTGCGACAAGATATTTGTGAATGGCGTTGGCCCTGTTCTGGGAGAGGGCTCTGTTATGTCTTTCATCACCCATCGAATCAGTGTGACCTTCAATCACCACTCTGGCTTCCGGGAACATATTCAAGGCCTGCTGCACGCGGGAAAGAAGATCGAAATATCTTGATTCGATTGTATCGGAACCTGGTGTAAAACTGAAACCGACTAATCTCAGGACAATATTATCCAAATCATCCCTGAAGACCTTGACCTCTGAAGTCTTGAACAATCCTTGTACACTGTTAAGACGTTCCTTTTCCTTCTTCTCTTCGTCGAGTCGTGACTGGAGGGACTCTTTCAACTCCTGGCTTTCGGCCATCTCCTCCTTCAAGGTATAAAGTTCCGAAGCCAGCTCCCTGTTACGGAGTTGCAAGTCTGTGGACATATCGGCCATCTCGGCTATCACGTCTTCTATTTGCCCATCGAATCTCAGCTCCATACCGAGCCCTTCTGAAATTCGTTCCAGATCGCGCTCGAAATCGAGCAGAATCGTCTCCATGTCCTTTTCCTTCAACTCTACGATCCTCTCCTTCAAGGCTTGCGAGTGCCTCAAATTATATTCTGCCTCTCTAATGAGTGCCTCGGCATCTTCTCTTGCATACCTGTTAACCTCGAGGACACCTATCGCCTCCTCGATTTTAGTCAATCCCTTCTGAAAAGTCCTGGGTGATATCTCAGAAACTTCATTTTCAATCTCCGCTGACAGGGCTACCGCAGAACCTGTAATATCTTCCTTAATCGCTGCCAGTTCCACGTCCTGGAACATATCGATCAATTGATCTACCTTTGATTTGGCCTGTTTTACCTTTCCATCTTCAAGATTGACGACAGCCTTGCGGAATTCTGCCTCGACTTTTCCCCACTGTTCTGACACAAATTCAGCAGCGTTCACCTTAATTGCCTTTTCTCGCTCGGGAAGAACTTTGGCAAACGTGATTTCTGCAAGTTTGATATTATTGAGGACAGACTGAGAGACCTGCTTGGCCTTTTCGAGCCTTTTATTAATATCCTTTATAGACTTTCCGCCATCCCGCAACTCCACTGCTTTCTGGTATTCATCTCTCGCAGCTTGCAAGTTTTTAGGGGACAGCAGCTCCGCCCCTTCATCACTCGCCCTATTCAATAATCCCTCAACCTCCCCGAAATCGTCCTGAGCCAGGACAACGCTCCCTCCAAAAGATGACCATATCAAGAATAATAGAAAAATAGGGGAAACGCTCATGACCATCTTCACTGACTTTATCATTTTCCTGCTCCTCCGTTTTTCCAGTAAGATCCGTTTATTCATCATCTCCAAACGCGGTTAAACTCATCACCCCATTCCTCGGCTCCTGATGGGGAGTGGACCTTAATTGATTTCGTAATCTTTACCCGTGATCATCTTCAACGATCGAGAAGCCGCTATCGCTACCGTCCTGTTTCCCCCTGCCGTGTAGTCATCGTTGAGGAGCTCCTCGAGCACCGGGATCGTATTTTCATCCCCTATATATCCAAGGGCTTCAGTCGCCATAGTCCTCAATTCGCCACTTTCAGACTTTGTAGCGTCAATCATGATTGGATAGGCCTCTTTGTTCCCTCTCTGTCCGAGGGTAATGAGAGCCCCGCCCTGAACCATCTCCTTTGTTATTGCACCGCCCTCTTCGATCGGTTCGATCTGGCCCTCGGCGATCTTTGAGAGAATTGGAAAGACCTCCGGGCTGTCAATGTTGCCGAGTATATAGACTGCGAACAGTTTGATGCATCCTTTCTCCTCCTGTAGTGCATCCTTGAGAGAAGGGACGATCGCAGTACCATATGGAGAGGCTTTCTCTCTTATCAAAGAGCAGGCATACTCGACCGATTTGACATTATCACAAAATTGAGTGATGATTTGGATCTTCCAGACCATGGTCGCCATTTCCATGTCATCCTTATCCCTGGCAAGTATATCCTTTGCCACGTTCAAGGCGGCATCATACCTCCCCATCTGGTAAAATTTCCGGGCTTGATTGCTCTCACTGGAGCAGGCCGCAAATATAACAACGGCCGAGAATATGACAGAGATTATATGCGAAGATATTTTCATATCGTCGTCCTTTCTATGGCATAATCAGTAAGCTGCTTTTTGATCCAGGGCGATAAAACTTCATCCCTTGTATCATCTCCAAACAATTCTATATTATTAAGGAGATTGGGTCAAGGAAAAACAGTCGTATCGGTGTCATAGCATCCTGTTGATTTAGAATACGACTCTTTAGAGATTTAATCGGCTCGACGATTGTGATAAAAATAGCTGTTTCTGGTAAAATCATAGGTGAAACCATGAAAACAATGGATCAGATCTCTCATAAAGCCAGCCGTTATTACAGGCAGTTCTCACATTTCGGACCCCTCGGCTGTCTCAATTCTATCAATCTCAAGATAGCCAAGATGTTTCAGTCCAGAAAGGTCCGTGGACGCCCCTATTTTATTCAAGTCGAGGTCTCAACCATTTGCAATTTCCGTTGTGCGATGTGCTGGCTCGGTCTTCTCCATCTCGATGAAGTCAAGCAAAAATTTGAAGGTCGGATGAAACAGATGTCCTTTGAGGAGTTCAAGATGATCTTCAAGGATATCAAGTACACGGAAAGCGTCCTCCTCCAGGGTACGGGTGAACCATTCATGAATCCCGAGATCTTTGAAATGATCCATTATCTGCGAGATAGAAAGTTTCCCCACACAGGGATCATATCGAATGGCAGTAAAATCACCAGGGAGATGAGTCGAGAGATCATCGATACGAGGATAAGTGAAATTTGTGTCTCATTTGATGGGGCAAAGGCCGAGACATATGAAGAGATCAGGAAGGGAGCGAATTTCGAGGAGGTTTTAGGCAACCTGAAAGGCCTGGTAGAAGAAAAACGACTCAGGGGGGTAGATTATCCGGAGCTGGCTCTGATATTCGTCGCACTGAAAACAAATATCGCCGAACTCAATGATTTCGTTAAAATGGCCCACGAGATAGGTGTCGATAGGATAGATATCAAAGAATTCAGCATGCCCCACCCCACCCTGACGCATTTATGCCTGGAAAACGAGGACCGGAGATATCTCATTGAGGCGCTTGAAACTTCCAAAAGACTTGGAATCCGGGCTGTTTTCTACCACTCACTCCTGCCTGAAATCATGCCCACGACAAGGCAGAAATGTTACTGGCCATGGACGTCCTTATGCGTGACGATCGACGGGCACGTGACACCATGCTGGTACAACCTGTTCCCTGATGACACCTCAATGGGAAACATCTTCGAGGATGATTTTCAATCGATCTGGAACGGGGCGAAATACCAGGATTTCCGCACTAGACTCTCTACAGGCATCCCTGAGAAACCGAATATCTGCCGGATGTGCCCTGGATATCAGTAGATACACATACAGAGGATCATAACAAAGCAGGCCAAGGCGCGACGAAGGCGAGGAGTGAGGTGTACTTTTGCGTACTCCGCAACGACGAGCAGAGAAGCAACGCAGGGATGCAAAGTTAGGATCCTCTGTATAAAAAGCCCCGGGATCGAATGATCGCGGGGCTTTTTATTGTGCAAAAAATGGGAGTGTTTAGTACATCCCTCCCATACCACCACCTCCTGGGGGCATTGGAGGCATTTTCTCATCCTCGGGCTTATCCGAAATGAGAGCCTCAGTTGTCAGAAGCAATCCAGCGATCGAGGCCGCGTTTTGAAGGGCTATCCTCGTTACCTTTGTCGGATCGATGATACCAGCCTGAAGCATATCCTGATATTCCATCGCCTCCGCGTCGAATCCGTAATTCGCCTTCTCTGCCTTCACCTTTTCGACGACGACGGAGCCTTCCGCTCCAGCGTTGTTAACGATCTGACGGAGCGGCTCTTCGAGAGCCCTCCTGACGATATCCACACCAACCTTCTCTTCCGGATGGTCGACTTTAATTTTATCCAGATAGGCAAGAGTGCGAATGAACGCAACACCTCCACCGGCAACTATCCCCTCCTCTACAGCGGCTCGGGTAGCGTGAAGAGCATCTTCAACACGCGCTTTTTTCTCCTTCATCTCTGTCTCGGTCGCCGCTCCGACATAAATGACGGCCACTCCACCGGCGAGCTTCGCGAGTCTCTCCTGGAGCTTCTCCCTGTCGTAATCAGAGGTCGATTCCTCGATCTGCATGCGGATCTGATTGATCCGACCCTGAATATCCTCTTCCTTGCCTGCGCCGTCGATTATGGTGGTGTCATCTTTGTCGATAATGACCCGCTTGGCTTGACCCAGATCACCCATCACGACATTTTCGAGCTTGAACCCGACTTCTTCGGATATAACACGTCCTCCCGTGAGCGTCGCGATATCATCCAGCATAGCCTTACGTCTGTCGCCAAAGCCCGGGGCCTTTACCGCTGCAACCTTGAGCGTACCCCTGATCTTGTTGACTACGAGAGTGGCCAGGGCTTCGCCCTCAATGTCCTCGGCTATTACCATCAGAGGCTTACCCATCTGAGCGACCTTTTCCAGGATCGGAAGGAGGTCCTTCATCACGGAGATCTTTTTGTCATGGATGAGAATCATTGGGTCCTCTAACTCCACCACCATCTTTTCCGGGTTAGTCACGAAGTAGGGAGAGAGATAGCCTCTATCGAACTGCATCCCATCGACAGTTTCGAGGTTCGTGGCCATACTCTTCGCCTCTTCAACGGTGATGACTCCATCCTTACCCACCTTCTCCATAGCCTCGGAGATCAACTCCCCGATTGACGAATCGTTGTTGGCAGATATGGTTCCAACCTGGGCGATCTCCTTTTTGCCCTTGGTCGGGGTCGATAGTTTCTCGAGCTCATTCACTACCACTTCGACTGCCTTGTCGATCCCTCTCTTCAGACTCATCGGATTTACACCGGCGGTCACGTTTTTGAGACCCTGCCTGAAGATCGCTTGCGCCAGGATAGTTGCCGTCGTGGTCCCATCACCCGCGATGTCGCTCGTCTTGGTAGCCACTTCCTTTACCATCTGGGCGCCCATATTCTCGAAGTGATCTTCGAGCTCTATCTCTTTCGCCACAGTTACGCCATCCTTAGTAACCGTGGGAGAACCGAATTTCTTGTCGAGTACAACGTTTCTTCCCTTGGGTCCCAGCGTCACCTTCACCGCTTCAGCCAGTTGGTCTATCCCGCTGCAGAGAAGTGAACGCGCCTTTGTATTGAATTGCAGTTCTTTCGGCATCAGCTAACTCCTTTTCTCATTATTTGAACTTCCTAACAAGCAGGTCCATATTCCAAGATCTCCCGGTCTATAGAACGGCCAGGATATCTGCCTCTCTCATGATCAGGTACTCAACACCATCAATCGTAACCTCTGTCCCTGAATATTTTCCATATAGGATCTTGTCCTTCTCCTTGACCTCCATCGACTGCCTCTGACCCGAATCGAGTAACTTACCCGGTCCAGCAGCCACCACTTCACCCTCCTGAGGTCTCTCCTTGGCTGTATCGGGGATGATTATCCCACCTTTCTGGACCTCTTCCGGCTCAAGGGGCCTGACGACTACCCTGTCAGCCAATGGCTTTAACTTTATCATACCGACCTCCTTATGCGGTTGTTTAGAGAGTTGGAAATTCTGATTAGCACTTAACACCAGCGAGTGCTAACAACGACGAAATAAATATAATTTTTATTTTTTATTTGTCAAGTCTCAAGGAATCAGGTGTCAAGCCAATTTCACTGATTGTAGGACAATCAGTGAAAGAGTGGAGAGAAAAGGAAGAAAGAGAGAACAAGCATAACATTACACAGTCTGTAGAAAGTTATTAAATTAATTAATTACTATTGATGCTATAATGGTATGAATTCGTATCTCATTGAGTACAAATAGATTATAACTATATTAACTTTTCTCTTGACAAATTTATTTATTTGTTGTATGATGTATTTATCATCGGTAGTCAGAAATAAGCAAGGCATCCCCACATAAGCCTTCAGAGCTTGTGATGGGGGATCAAAATGGCTGATCACGGTGGAATAACCTATACGTCTTTTGTATCAGGGAAGGCTTATAGGTTTTTTTATTTATCATTGTTGTCAATCTTTAACTCTTATCCATGGAGGAAAAAATGTCTTTGTTTTCAACTCCTACCACGAAGGTAATAAAATACTGTATGTTTATTTCCTTTCTTCTCACTCCAACCTCGTTATATACACAGGTAACCTTTGAAGACGTAACAGAGGCTGCAGGAGTAGAACTTAATTATCAATGTAAAGGATCTGCGTGGGGTGATTTTAATAATGACGGGTACTTAGACCTTTATGTAATTGCCTGGGATTCAAATATTCCAAATGCACTTTTTTGGAATCATGAAAATGGAGAGTTTACAAATGGAACCGCTGAGGCTGGGTTGGAAGATATTGGAGTACGTAGAATGTGCGTTCGTCTGGGTGATTATAACAATGATGGCTTCTTAGATATTTTCATTGGTAAAGATGGGGAAGGAGCACTATATAGGAATAACAGGGATTCTACTTTTACTGATGTCGCTGATGCTTTGGAGTTAAATGTTAGCCGTTTTACTTTCTCCGCAGCATGGGGTGATTATGACAATGATGGTGACATCGATCTATATTTGTGCACAACACATGATGATGACATTCTTTTTGAAAATGATGTTGATAGTACGGGTGTTTTCATTGACGTTACTGCCAATGCGGGAATTGGAGGTGGAAACAACGCAAGAAGTGTTATCTGGTTTGATTATAATAATGATGGTTACTTAGATATATACGAAGGGATAGAAAGTGTTGGCCCCAATATTTTATATAAGAATAATGGCAATAAAACTTTTACAGATGAGACAGGTTCAGCTGGAGTTCCGGATCCCGTACAAACCCTTAGCACGGCTGCTGGTGATTACAACAACGATGGGTGGATGGATATCTATAATGGAGGGGTTTCGGGGCTTGAGACACCGAACATTTTATACCGAAATACTGAAAATGATACCTTCTACGATGCCACAATAGAAGCTCAGGTACCAGGACCTGAATCTTCTCACACTCAGGATGTTGTATGGGTAAATTATGATAATGATATTTTACTAGATTTGTATTTACTTCAGCCAGGTGGTATGACAAGTATCTTATATCATAATGAAGAAGGACCAACGTTCTCTGAAACAGATTTACTTTCAAGAGCAGGTAGCGAGGATACAAGTTGTGCTTGGGGTGATTACAACAACGACGGGTTCATGGATGTATATATAACTGGAATTGCCGGCGTTAATACTCTTTATAAAAACAATGGGAACTCAAACCATTGGCTAATCGTAAACCTAGAGGGAGTAGTAAACAATCGTGAGGGTATAGGAGCGAGGGTGATCGTCCATCCTGGTGGGATGGGATCCTTACCCTTTTCAATTATGAGTGAAGTAAGTGGAGGGTCTGGTCAGTGTTCACACAACAGTATCCAAGTGGAATTCGGTTTGGGCTCATATACGACAGCGGATGTGGTGGTCGAGTGGCCAAAGATCGGGGAGGATCCAGCAATTAGAGACACGTTAAGGAACGTAGCTGCCGATCAGAGCATTACAATCAGGGAGAACTCGACTAATGGTCAATTGATTGCAGTGACTAATTTAGGCACTGTAGATCCTGATGGACCAGACATCCTCTCAATCCTCGATAGTGATCTTGTGAAAGAGATTGCCACCATTTCCTATCACTGGCAGGCAGACCCTATGGGTGTGGCAGCATCACCAGATAGTAATTATCTGGCAGTGGTTTTGAGTGGAGAGGATCGGATCTCAGTCGTGGATGTTGCAGATCCAAACAATATATTTGAATACAGACAATTTTCAGTTGACAATAATGACCTCATTCTCTCTAAGCCTGTTGGTGTTGTAATGGATTCAAATAATTACATCTATTTATCTAAAAGCAGCACCAATCTAGTCAGAGTCTTTACTATCTTTGGCCAACCCCTTGATGATGGGGGTATCCTCGTTGGATCGAAGCCTCAATTTCTAGATTTCAGTCCAGACAACTCATTGTTAGCAGTAGCATGTAAGGATGCAGACAGTGTCTTTGTAATTGATGCTCTGACACTGACAAAGGTGGATAGCTTCCCCTCGTCGA
>CAYTWO010000033.1:0-23503 GCA_964442125.1 uncultured Gemmatimonadota bacterium | reverse complement strand
AATGCAAACGATACTGATCCAGAAAGGAAGACTTATCGATCCCAAAAGGGCTATCGACGCCGTAATGGATATTCGTGTCAGTGGCGGAATTGTCAGGGAAATAGCCGAAAATATCGATGCGGAGGGTAAAGAACGAATCATCGATGCCGGCGGGAAGATCGTCTCTCCCGGGTTTATCGATATGCACTGTCACCTGAGGGAGCCGGGCAGGGAAGACGAAGAGACCATTGAAACCGGTACACGTGCGGCCGCTGCGGGAGGGTTTACGGCGGTTGCGGCTATGCCGAACACACAACCGGTAACCGACAATCAGGCTGCGGTTGGTTTTATCCTCAAGCAGGCGTTGAACGCAGGTTACGCGAGGGTCTATCCGGTTGGGGCCGTTACGATCGGTCTCCAAGGGGAACAAATGACGGAGATCGGTGATCTGGTCAATGAGGGAGCCGTTGCGGTAACAGATGATGGAAGACCCGTCAAAGACTCTTTAGTGATGAGAAGAGTCCTCGAGTATTCAAGGATATTCAATATCCCTGTGATCGACCATTGCGAGGATCTGGGACTCAGCGGTGATGGTGTTATCAATGAAGGTGTCGTTTCCACAAGGTTGGGGCTCCCGGGAGCACCAAGGATTGCCGAAAATGTCATGACAATGCGGGATATAGAGATAGCCGCATTTACCAGGGGAAAACTCCACGTGGCCCACGTTTCTACCGCGCGATCTGTCGAACTCATCAGGAGAGCGAAGGAGGAAGGTGTAAAAATAACGGCAGAGGTCACGCCTCACCACCTGATACTGACCGAAGATTCGGTCCTCGGGTACGATACTAACGCCAAGGTCAACCCGCCCCTGCGGTTGGAAGAGGACGTGCAGGCGTTACAAGCGGCTCTGACCGATGGGACTATCGATTGTATAGCTACGGATCACGCTCCACATCATTATGACGAGAAGGAAAAGGAGTTCAGTTACGCCCCGTTCGGAATGATCGGTTTAGACACCGCTCTCGGACTTGTCATCACAGAGCTGGTTCATAAAGAGATACTCGACTGGAGACAACTGGTCCAGAGAATGTCGCTGAAACCGGCACAAATCTTACATGTCACAGGGGGAACCGTCGATGTCGGTTCTCCGGCTGACATCACCATTATCGATCCCGATATGGAGTGGGAAGTCAATGCGGATAATTTTTTCTCGAAATCAAAGAACAGTCCGTTCGTAGGTTGGAAGCTGAAAGGGAGGGCTGTGCTTACCATGGTGAACGGAAAGGTTGTCTGGGACATCGATGATAATGATAAAAAAGATTAAAAAACTTGACAAACTGACAGACTAATGATATGGTATGTATAAACTTATTAGCGTAAGATGTGAGAAAACGGTGAGAGGAAATGCCCATTTTCGAGTTCATGTGCAACAGATGTGAAAGAACGTTCGAGGTGTTCATACGGTCGCGCGACAGAGAAATCCGCTGCTCTAACTGCTCAGGAGCGGATGTGGGCAGGATTCTCTCTACCTTTGGCGTTTTTTCGCCCAATCGTGGGGAATCATCCTTTCTTTCGAGTTCGGGATCTGGTTGCGGCTCGTGTTCGGGAGGTTCCTGTTCAACCTGCGGGTAGTATGAGGATTAGCAGGGAATGACCTCATGATCCCCCAGATCATCTTATAAACTTTCAAAGGAGGTTCGTAGATGACCAAAGCAGATATCGTCGAACAGATTTCCAATTCGACTGGTCTGACAAAGAAAGATACAGCCATGGCGGTTGAAGGTTTTATCCAGGCCGTCAGGAGGGCTCTTTCGAACGGGCAGAATATTGAAATAAGGGGTTTTGGATCTTTTAAGGTCAAGAGCAGAAGAGCCAGAAAGGCACGAAATCCTAGAACAGGCCAGGCCGTTGATGTCCCGGCGAGGATGGTCCCAACGTTCAAGCCATCGAAAGAGCTGAAAGACATGGTGGAAAAAAGCAATCCCATGTGGTAGGATCGCCCTTGTCGAAAGAGTCGAAGTGTCGACTGACAACCATAGCGCCATTCCGTCTGAACAAGACATGTTGTGGGAATCCTGTAAGAGAGGATTTCAGACCATTTCTGGCAGGCCACTTGGCCTGTTATCTTCATAGAAAGGTACCCAAGTAGCTCAGTGGATAGAGCACAGGTCTCCGGAACCTGGTGTCGGGAGTTCGATTCTCCCCTTGGGTACCATCGTTTTTATAAGCAGACTATGGGAAAATGAAATTCTATCTTCGAACATTTGGATGTAAAGCCAACCGATATGATTCCGAGTCAATAGCACAGTCGCTCGTTAGAGAGGGCCACCTTCAGGTCTCGGATCCTTATGCGGCTGATATCAATGTCGTTAACACCTGCGCAGTGACGGACAGGGCCGAGACAAAGGCGGTTCGATATATCAGAAAAGTTGGGAAAGAAGCAGAAGAAAGAGCAATAGTGGTCATTGGGTGTGCGGTCGAAAGGGATCCTGAGAAATTTCTAAACCTTCCCGGGGTAGATCTTTCACTCGGGAGCAAGGAGAAATACGACCTGCCCCGGCTTATCGCTGAAAGTGGGACTCATGAGCACCCTTCGGTGCTTCGGGGGGGTGTGACTCGGGAAGGGATGCCGGTCGATCTTGAAGGAGTTCATGACTTCAGGGGGCGCAGGCGTGCCTTCCTCAAGGTTCAGGATGGTTGTTCGTATCGGTGCAGTTATTGTATTATTCCTGCTGTGAGAGGTAGGAGTGTATCGCGCTCTCCCGGAGCAATCGTTGAAGAGGCCCTGTCGCTCGTTGAAACTGGTTTCCGGGAAATCGTGCTGACAGGTATACATATAGGCCTCTATGGAAAGGACCTTTCGCCCCGTATCACCCTTGAGAAACTTCTCGAGGATCTCCTCGAGAAGACTTCAGGGGTACGCTTCAGACTGAGTTCGATCGATGCACACGAAATACGGGATGAGCTGATCGAACTGATCGCGGCTTCGAATCGACTATGCGATCATCTTCACATCCCCCTTCAGAGCGGAAGTCCGAGGATTCTGAAGTCAATGCGTCGCAGAAACTCGATGGAGGAATTTCGTGAGGCGTGTGACAAGGCAATATCGGCAGTCCCCTGCATCGGACTGGGTACAGATGTGATAACCGGGTTTCCCGGGGAGAGCGAAGGTGATTTCGAGTTGACCTGCAGGGTTATTGAAGAAATACCCTTCAGTTATGTCCATGTCTTCCCTTTTTCACCAAGGCCTGGAACACCTGCCTCTGAAATGGGAAGTGAAATGGTTCGTGAAGGGGTCGTCGCACAAAGGGCTATGTATCTCAGACAGATTGCTCTCGAGGGTGGGAGACTATTCAGAAAGCGTCAGGTGGGACAGAAAGAGGAGATTCTCGTCGAGAGAAAAATGGGAACTTGGTATATGGGAAGGTGTTCCAATTACCTGAAAGCCTTTATCGATTCTGATTATGTCTCTGTTGGTGACTTGAAGGTGGTGGTGGTGGAAGATATCTGGCGTGATGGAATCAGGGTCAGCACCCGATAAGTGTAGCAGAAAGGAAAAGCGAGGGATAGCGATGATGCGGTATTACCTGGAGACATTCGGCTGTCAGATGAATTCGAGTGACTCTGAGATCATACGGGGTAGTTTGGAGGAATCTGGCTATGAACCTGTTGAGTCTCCGGATAAGGCCGAAATTATACTTCTCAACACCTGTGCCGTCAGGGAACATGCCGAAGCCAGAGCCATTGGAAGACTTACCGACCTTTATCGCTATAGAAAGAACGGTCGGGGAAGAATCCTCGGGATCCTTGGCTGTATCGCACAACAATACGGTGGGAAAATGACATCGATAGTACCGGGTATCGATCTCGTTGTCGGGCCGGATAACTACAGGGAGCTTCCCGGGATTCTGGGTGATATTCTACACGGAAATCGCGATTCATATCAAAAGGTCCAACTTGACAGGGGCGAAATGTACGACGGTATCAGGCCAAGGAGAATAAGCGATGTTACGGCCTGGGTTCAGGTAATGAGGGGGTGCGATCGGTTCTGCAGCTATTGTATAGTTCCTTACGTGAGGGGCAGGGAGAGAAGCCGAAATATCAATGAGATCCTGGAAGAGGTGTTGGGAATCGTTAGCAATGAGATACGTGAGATTGTGCTCCTTGGTCAAAATGTCAACGCATATAACCACAATGGAGTCGATTTCACTGAACTTCTGAGGAGGCTCTCTCGAGTAGATGGACTTCGACGCGTCAGATTCATCACTTCGCATCCATTGAATATAACGGAGGAACTCGTTGGAGTGATAAGAGAACGACCTGCGATCTGTAAGGCTTTACATCTACCGCTGCAATCAGGTTCCGACAGGGTATTGAACGCAATGAATCGGGGGTACGCCTTAGGGGAATACCGGGAAAAGATCAACCTGTTACGACGTGAAATCCCGGATATCGCCCTCAGCACCGATTTAATGGTCGGATTCCCCGGGGAGTCCGAAAACGATTTTTTGGAAACGATCGAGGCGGTGAAAAAGATCGAATTCGATAATGCCTATATGTTCAAGTATTCTCCAAGGAAGGGTACCAGAGCTGCTGAGTTCCCCGATCAAGTCGATCATGAGGTGGCTTCGGGCAGGCTTTCCAGGCTGATCGGTATTCAAAGGGAAATAACGGCCAAAAAGAACAGGGAACTGGTGGGGCTGATATTGCCTGTCCTGGTGGAAGGAGTAGCAAAAAAAGGGGAAGGGATGTTCCTTGCTCGCACAGATGGGGATAAAATGGTTGTTTTTAGAGGGAACGGCGGGTCTGTTGGATCTCTCCTTAACGTAAGGGTGGTCGATACTACTGGAACAACTTTGATTGGTGAGTTATGTGATGTTAAAGGAAAAGCCGGGGCTTCCCCCGAGGAAGAAGCGATAGGAGGTCGTGCATGTGGATCTTCAGGTTAATGATACCCGCAGTACTTTTGATCCTGATCATCGGTTTCGCATTCCTGAATCCGGGTCAAAAGGTAGATGTGGACCTATTCATCAAGCACTATTATGGGATACAACTGGCTATCGTCGTACTGTTCTCGATTCTAGCGGGAATGTTCCTGATGTTTTCTCTTTCTGTGTTTCACGATATCAAGGTCAGAACTCAAGTACGGAAACTGCGCCAGGAAAAGCGTCGGTTATCTGATGAATTGACGGCATTGAGGACTTCCCCCTTCCATGAGGCGGAGTCCGGGGAGGAGACTCTATGACCATCGATCAGCTGGTTATCATCTCATTAATTGTTGCGGGGCTTTTAATCATCGGGTACGTCTTTTTTTCCACCCTTGTAGTCCGTCGAAAGAGAAAGGTGGAACTTGATCCGGATTATACCTCGGCACTGGAAGCACTTGTGAAATCTGAAGAGGATAAGGCAAAGGGCTATTTGATCGATTCTGCAAGGAAAAATCCATCAAGCCTCAGCCCCTATCTCGTGCTGGGCGATATATTCAGGAATCAGGGAGACCTCCAGAAAGCGGTAAAGATCCACCATGAATTGTCTATCCGACCTAATCTCAGGAAAGAAGAGATCGAGAAGGTATACCAGAGTCTGATCCTGGACTACCTGGAACTGGAGAAATATGATCAGGTGGAGAAGGCCGCTGGAAAGCTGCTTTCTCTTAAAAAGAAAGATCGTTTTGCCCTTGATCTGCTCCTCAAGGCTTATGAGGGAATGGGCGATTGGGACAAGGCAATTGATACAGCCAAAATAATCTCGAACAGAATCCCTGGTGAAAAGGCACTTTACCTTTCGCGTTATCACACGTATGTGGGCTGGAAAATATCAGAGTCAGACTCAGACAGGGCGGAGGATCTGTTCAAGAAAGCTCTCTCTCTCGATCCTGATTGTATTCCAGCCAGCATCCTTATGGGGGACGTTTATTTCAGGGAAGGTCGATATGACAAATCCATCGGTGTGTGGGACAAGATGCTGGACAGGGATCCGAAAGCGATCCACCATGTTGCAGAGAGGTTGGAAAGGGCCTATTTCGAATCTGGCAAGTACAGTCAGATGATGGAAGTATACGAACGGTTGCATCATAAAATCCCGGGTGATGTTCTGGTTTTACTTGGAATGGCACGTATGAGCCTCAAAAAAGGTGATTTTTCTTCGGCAACACGGTTTGCGGAGGAGGCCAGGGAAATCGATCCAGAGGATTGCAGGATATATCAGGTATATCTGGAGATCAATGAAGAATCAGGCGATCCGAAACCGGCTCTTGAGGCCTGTCAGGACTTTTTCAATAAGATCGCTCCCTCGAAAACCGTCTATTTTTGCCAGTTTTGCGCGTATAAAATGGAATCAATCCTGGTCCGTTGTCCGGAATGTGGAAGCTGGGAGATCGAATTTGAAGGATAGAAATTCATTACATAGTGTTGTTAAGATGAGACCCTCCTGATAAAGCCTGTTGGATCAACGCTGCACACAATCGAGTTGAGATACGGGAAATATCTTGCTTTTTCCCTTCTGGTTTATTAATATTATTATTTACCTCCGGAACTAATGCCGTCTATAGGTGTATTTTGTTTTAAACGTAAGTTACACTTCAGGAGGCCTTTTGGTTCTATGAAAAACGAATCAAGTAACCTCAACGAGGATGAGAAAAGTACTTTTGAAAACAAGTTTGAACTTATTGACATTGCAGCAAGAAGGGCAAGAAGACTGAGGAACGGGAAGAAGAAATTGATCGAAGGGGCTTCCGATAAGGAAGCGGTTATTGCCCTGAGCGAGATACTTTCCGGTCGACTCAAGTTTGAAGTCGAAAGGGAGGAAGAAGACGGAGCATCAGAAAGTTAATTGGTTGTTTTGGACGGACGTGAATGAAAAAATCTAACTACTATCCGGTCGATGATCGAGTCCTTTCCCTTTATTTCAAGGAGATCGATGAATATCCACTCCTTTCCCGTGAAGAGGAAGTTGGATTATCCAATAAGATAAAGGAGGGGGATCAGAAGGCACTGGAAAAACTCGCCAGATCCAACTTAAGGTTTGTCGTTTCGGTGGCATTGAAGTATCAGAACATGGGACTGACGTTGACAGATCTTATTTCTGAAGGAAACCTTGGCCTGATGAGGGCAGCCCAGAAGTACGACGCGGATAGAAAGGTGAGGTTCATTTCGTACGCCGTCTGGTGGATACGCCAGGCAATCCTGCAGGCGATTTCTGAACAGACAAAGGTGTTCAGGGTTCCACTCAACAAAGCCGGAGCGATGCAGAAAATTGGAAAGGTCAGCAGTGACCTGTCGCAAAGGCTGGGGCGTGAACCGACCGAAGAGGAGATTGCATGTTACGTGAACCTGGACACCAAGGAAATTCGAAAACTGCTGAACATTTCCAGACCCCCAGCTTCTCTCGATCAACCATTCAGGCACACGGACGATAACGTCCTGCAGGAATACCTGAAGAATGATTCGGAGCTTAGTCCGGAAGAGATAGCGTTCGATCGCATACGATCTGAAATAATCGATAGTGTGCTTCAGACCTTGTCCGACAGGGAAGCATACATTATCCGCAATTACTTCGGTCTGGAAGAAAGAGAGCGGATGACCCTGGAGGAAATAGGGAAAGTACTGGGTATCACGAGGGAGCGAGTCAGGCAAATCAAGGAACGAGCACTGGAAAGACTCCATCATGTCCCGAGGAGCAGAAGCCTGGTAGCGTTCTTGAACTGATTGCCTGTGAAAGTGAATTCAAGAGGGTCATGGCTGTGCTGTGGCCCTTTTTTCGTGACTTCCCAACGGGGCCCAATCGTGCCGTTGAACGATTACCTGCTCTACCCGACTAACCCGCAAAGTGGAGATAGGGACACCCGTACCATTTTGATATTTTCTAAATGACAAAATAACAGGGGTGTCCCTACATTCTCCCAACTACGTGTAAAGTGATTAGTGAGTAGTGAGTAGTATTTTGTATTCACTATTCACTAATCTCTATTTACTATTCACTAATAGATTGGCACATTTCTTCCAGGTCTCCCGATATAGCTCTCCCTCTAAAAGCTGCAAACCGGAGGGGAGAATTTGTCGGGCAGGCCTGCCATAAAAGTGCTCTTGCCCTTATTTCTGGGCGTCCTGGCTGATACAATCTTTCCGATAGATACGAACGCGTATGAACTCCTCCTCTTCTGTTTCTTTCTTTTCCTGCTGGCTCTCCTGTTGCTGAAGCTGTCGTTTCCATTTCTCGTGGATTCGATACTCGTCCTCTTTTTCTTTATCTCAGGAGTGATGGCCGTCCTGAGCGAAAACAATCACGGGAAACCGGCCGGAATCCCGGAAGAAATACCGCTTACGGCCATAGTGGAGATCGTTGATTTCAGCGACCAGATTCGAGTCGATCGGGTCAGGGTCGAAGGACATCTGCTCTATCTTGCCGATCGGGAGGGATTCAGGTCGATTGGAAAGACGATTCTCGTAGATTTGAAGGGAAAAACCAGGATCCCATCCCCTGGAGATCTGATAGTGGTAAATGGGACGTTTAATCTCCCGGACCGGAGAAAAAATCCGGGAGGTGTCAGTAGAGCAGAATTGTTCAGACAGAAGGGATGGATCGGATCCTTTCGATCTATGACGGGGGGATGGACATATCTC
This sequence comes from uncultured Gemmatimonadota bacterium, assembly GCA_964442125.1. GTDB lineage: Bacteria > Gemmatimonadota > CAZMKB01 > CAZMKB01 > CAZNLH01 > CAYTWO01. Next base: position 14,903 of record CAYTWO010000033.1, on the reverse strand, counting down.
AGTGACAGTAAGGGCAACGGATTGGTGGTTTCGTTCAGCACTGAATTGCGAGGGAAGGCGGGTGCCCTGCTCGAAGATGTTTATCCCGATGATGACGCTGGTTTCCTGAAGGGGATTCTCCTTGGAGCAAGGAGTCAGATACCAAAGGAGAGGAAAAACGATTTTTCGAGAGCCGGAATATTCCATGTCCTCGCAATATCAGGACTCCACATTGGTATTATTTCAGGGATCCTCTTTATACTCTTTTCAATCCTCCGGTTTCCTCCTTTCCTTCGCGTCCTGGCGGCGACACCGGTTCTCTTTATATATGGATCGATCACCGGGATGAAACCGGCAACCCGGCGAGCGATCGTGATGATGACATCGATCATGCTTGCATTCTCCTTTCAAAGGAAGATAGATCTGGTCAACCTTTTGTTCCTTATTGCTTTGGTCTTTATCGTTCTGTCACCATCAACCATCTGGGACCCGGGCTTTCAGATGTCTTTTTTAGCCACCTGGGGAATACTGGCGCTTTACCCTGGAGTAAACAAGGTATTACAGTCTTTTTCATTATCGCGAGTCCCGGTCATAAGAACGATACCCCAGATCTTTCTGGTCTCGGTTTGCGCGCAAATTCCTCTTGTGCCGGTAATCGCCACCTCCTTTCACAGGCTCTCTCTAGTGTCACCATTTACGAATATAATAGCTTTGCCGGTGGTAGCCCTGTTATTGCCTGCTGGTTTGCTGTCACTCGGTGTACAAATGTTCTCCCCGATGTTGTCGATACCATTTTCTGAAGTGACCTCTCTCCTTATTGATATCCTCTATGGAGCATCGAGATTCATGTCGAATATACCTTTATCGTCGATCAAGGTTTCACCTTTCGACCTGCTGGGAGTCCTTGCTTATTACGTGGCCATTTATCTCGCGAGTCTGATTCTGGAGGGAAAAGTGAAGTGGGAAGTCATCGTTGTCGTCCTTTTACTTTCGAGCACGGCCCGTATCGTTATTGCTGTCTGTTCGGGCGACCCCCCTTTGAGGGTGACCTTTCTCGATATAGGTCAGGGTGACAGCGCGGTGGTCGAGTTCCCTGCAGGGGGGAGCATGGTGGTCGACGGTGGTCCTGCGCGGCCGAACTGGGATTCGGGAGAGGGCATTATAGATCCCTTCCTGCTGGACAGGGGGATAGACAATATCGACATCATAGCCTTTTCTCATCCCCAGCTCGACCATATCGGTGGTCTACCGTTTTTATTGGAAAGGTATAAGGTCGATGCTATTATCGAACCGGGCCAGCCCACTTATCTTAACGAATATATCGAGATACTGGGGCTATCGCTGGAGAATAAAGTCCAGATCTATTTTCCGAGGCGAGGGGATTCTTTTGTTATGGAGGGAGTCGAGGTTCGAGTCCTCCATCCAACGGAAAAGTGGGTCGGGAGTAATCCAGGTCAGGACGAGGTGAACGATGCGTCTCTGGTTCTGAAGATATCCTATGGCAATGTCTCCTTCTTGTTGACGGGTGATATAGGACCTGTGGTGGAGGAAGAGCTTGTACATGATGTCGGCTCGGGCCTTGAGGCCAACATCCTGAAGGTAGCGCACCATGGAAGCCACATATCGTCGACATCATCCTTTCTGGACGAGGTTAACCCTTCTATCTCTGTAGTTTCAGTGGGTCGAGGCAACCCGTTTGGTCATCCATCGCCCAATATAATCGAGTCGATGAAGGAGAGGGGGATAACGGTGCTGCGTACAGATATCCACGGAGCGATCATTTTTGTGGTGAGACAAGATCGGTTCGATGTTTACGATGGATCCCACGAACTGCTTTTGAACTCAGAGGATATAATCATCAGGCAGGGTGTTGATATGAAATTGGAGGGAGCACTGTAACATGACCTTGAGTGAGTGTAAAGCCTTTCCGGGGCACGCCAGCAGGTATGTCCTCCTTCTCCGTCATTCCCGCAAGGGTTGCAAAGCAACCCGCGTCGGGAATCTGCAAAGCGAGCGTTCCCGAAGGATACTCGAGCGGAGGAGGAGCTTCAAAAGGTTCATGTTTCAGTGTGAGTCAATCAGATAAATTGGGAAACTCCACGTGGCTTTCCTATTGCAAAAATGCAGGGGAACATTATTTTTTCTTTTGTTTATATAATCCATAAATTTCACACTATGGGGATTTCTTGAAAATTTCCAGGACCTGTGTCGGTTTCATTACGATTCATAGTGTGGCGGGCGGAATGTTTTGTGTGCGCAATCTGTTCTCTTCGTTCAGGACGAAAGGAGGTCGACTTGATTGAGGTAAAGGACTTGACGAAGTATTATGGCCGCAAGATGGCCATTGAAAACGTCACCTTTGAGGTCGAAAAAGGAGAAATTCTCGGTTTTCTCGGACCGAATGCCGCGGGGAAGACGACCACAATGAGGATTGTCACCTGTTTTATGCCTGCGACGGCCGGGTCGGCCTCGGTTGCTGGATTGGACGTTTTCGAGAACTCCAGAGAAGTGCGCCGGAAAATCGGTTACCTCCCGGAACATCCACCGTTGTATAACGATATGACAGTCGATTATTACCTCGATTTTGTGAGTACGATAAAGGGAGTCGAGTCGAGCGCCAAAACCCGGCGGATTGGGGAGGTTATTGAGAAGTGTGGTCTAAAGGAAGTCAGGAGTGAGATCATAGGACGGCTTTCGAAAGGATTTCGGCAGCGCGTTGGGCTCGCCCAAGCCCTGGTTCATGACCCGGAAGTGCTTGTCCTCGATGAACCAACCATCGGCCTGGATCCGAAACAGATCATCGAAGTAAGACAGCTGATCAAGGGACTCAGTGGTGATCATACCGTCATATTGAGCACTCATATCCTTCCCGAGGTCAGCATGACCTGCGGGCGGGTAATTATTATCAATGAAGGGAAAATAGCTGCCGTGGATACTCCCGAGAATCTCATCAGAAAACTCGATGATTCAGAGAGGATTCATATAGAGCTTACCGGGCCAAAGGTTGACGTCATGAAGACGATCGAGGAGTTAAAGGATGTAAGAGAGGTCCAGGTAACCACCTCGAAAACCGATGAAAGTAAGCTGGTTCTCGAGGTCGAAAGTGCTCTTGGGAAAGATATCTGCAAGGATCTGGCCTCCATTGTCGTGAAAAATGGATGGGACCTGCACGAAATCCGACCCGTTAACATGACGCTGGAAGAGGTCTTCCTGAAGCTTACAACGAGGGAGGAGGGATCTGTATGAGGAACATTCTGGCAATATTCAGCAAAGAGATGCGATCGTATTTCTATTCTCCAATCGCTTACGTGGTCATAGGGATTTTCCTCACCATCTCCGGATACTTTTTTTATGGTCTTCTGGCACAGTTTCTGGATTTCTCTATGCGTTCGACCATTCAGGCCCAGTATTACAGGACACTTCCACCGATCCTGAACGTCAATGAGTACGTGATTCGACCCCTCTTTCTCAACCTGAGCGTAATCGGGCTATTCTTAATGCCCGCGATTACCATGAGGTTGTATTCAGAGGAGAAGAAACAGGGGACCATCGAGCTGCTCATGACGTCACCTATCTCTATCTTTCAGACGATCATGGGTAAGTTCCTCGCAGCGCTTGCCTTGTTTGTTATCATGATAGCACCAACGATGATCTATTATGGTATCATAGAGAAGTATGGATCTCCCGAATGGGGTCCCATATTGAGCGGGTTTATAGGTTTGATTCTCTTCGGGGCGACGTTTATTTCGCTGGGACTGCTCATGTCAGCGTTTACAGAGAATCAGATTATTGCTGCTATAACTACCTTCGGTCTGTTCTTGATCTTGTGGGTGATCGGATGGCTTGCAAGTTATTCCGAGGGCATACTCAGCTCGGTACTGAATTACATTTCCCTGTCCTGGCACTTCGACGATTTCGCCAAAGGGGTCCTTGACAGCCAGCACATCATCTTTTACCTGAGTCTGATTTGCCTGGGTCTGTTCCTGACGTATAGGACCGTGGAATCGATGAGATGGAGGGCATGAAATTGGTAAAACAGCGGAAAACAAAGTTTGGTATCAACACGATTATCGCGATTCTACTGTTCATCGGTATTATGGCTTTCATCAACTATGTCTCAGATCGACATCACTTGAGGATCGATCTGACACAAACAGGGATGTTCAGCCTGGCCGATCAATCCGCAAAGGTCTTGAAGGGACTCGACAGTGAGGTGATGGTTTATGCCTTCTTTCAGTCGCCTGATCGGAGACTCAGGGATTTGCTGGATGAGTTCAAGATCAAATCTGACAAATTCAACTTCAAGTTTGTAGACCCGGATAGAGAACCGGAACTCGCCAAGGCATATGAAATCAGGCAATATGGGATCGTTGTGGTGAAATCGGGTGAGAACATGGAGCAGGTTACCGATGTAAACGAGGAGAAATTGACCAATGCTGTCCTGAAGGTGAGTCGTAAGGATAGAAAGAAGGTTTACTTTCTCACAGGACACGGGGAGCGTGAGATTGAAAACATAGAGCGGGAGGGATATAACGGGGCAAAGCAGGCCCTTGAGAACGAGAACTATGATATCGGCACGATTATGCTTGCAAGGGAGGGATCGATCCCCGAGGATTGCGCCGCATTGATCGTTGCATCTCCGAAGATCGCTCCTCTCGAGAACGAGATCGAACTGATCGAACAATACATGAAGGGTGGGGGTAGTGTCCTCCTCATGCTCGATCCAGCACAGAAATCTGGTCTCGAAGGGTTCCTTGCCGATTGGGATGTGGAAGTTGGAGACGATATCGTCGTTGATATCAGTGGCGTAGGCCGCTTGTTTGGAGCAGGTCCGACTATCCCACTGGTTTCGGATTATCCTTCCCACAAGATCACGGATGAATTTAACCTGATGACCTTTTTTCCTTTGACGCGTTCCGTAAAACCAGCCACCCAGGGAGGTGACGGCCTGGAGATTCAGACAATCATTCGGACGACCGCGAGGTCCTGGGCGGAGAGGAATTATGAGCAGGAACCCTTCAGATTGGACGAGGAGATAGATCTTAAGGGACCTATATCCATCGCCATTGCATTGAAGAAGGAGTTTGCTGCTGAGACCGATACTCTCGAAGGGGACGGATTAATCGAGAGTGAAAAGAATTCCGCACGCATGGTTGTGTTTGGAGATGCGGATTTTGCCTGCAATTCCTACTTTTCGGTATCCGGCAACAAGGATCTCTTCCTCAACGTGGTGAACTGGCTGGCCGAAGAAGAAGACATGATATCCATTCGGCCCAGACAGATGGAAGATCGCCGGGTCTCCATGACGGCCGCTCAGTCACGAAATGTCTTTTACCTGACGGTTATCGCTCTTCCGTTACTCCTTCTGGTAGTGGGAATCACGGTCAAGGTGAAAAGAAAGTAGTCCGTTTAGCTGATCGATGGAGGAATTGTGAATGAAGTTTAAGGGTACCTATCTCCTGGCATTCTTTTTCCTGGTCGCTGCAGCATATGTTTACCTCTATGAGGTGAAGGGGGGGGAGGAGAGGAAAAAGGCTGAAGAGGCTGAAAAAAGAGTATTCCAATTCGAAAGGGAAGACCTGACCTGGGTTAATCTCAAAAATTATGACAACACGTTTCGGGCTATACGGGGTCCTTCGGGGTGGGAATTCGTAGAACCTATCGCGACAAAGAGCGATGACAATCAGATCGCTTTGATTCTATCCAGCCTGGAGAGCGCTGAGATCGAGAGGATCGTCGTCGATTCTACGTTAGACCTGGCCCCGTTTGGTCTCGACGACCCTCAGGTATCCCTCCAGGTGGGAACGGACGCCACAACCTATGACACACTCTATCTGGGTCATCACAACCCGACGCTTTCGTTCGTATATGCGAAATTGTCCGGAGACAGCAGGGTCTTTCTGTTGCCGGCGACTCTTTATAACAACGCCAACAAAAAGTTTTTTGCTCTTCGTGACAAGACAGTTTTGCGTTTTGACAGGGATGGGATTCGAAGGTTGATACTGACGAGGAAAGATGACACCCTTGTCTTCGAAATGGAAGGAGAGAAGTGGTGGATCCGAGAACCGATTTCTGTTCGGGGAGATCGTGCAAAAATAACTCGCGTCATCAATACCGTAAACAATATGAAGGCGAAGGAAATTGCCAGTGAAGGAGGGGATGATCTCGCTAAGTTCGGTTTTGATAATCCTTGGGGCCGGATCGATCTCTTCACGGGAGCAAGCCGGGAAATGAAGAGCCTCATTTTGGGCAGGGCAAAGAGTAACGGGGACGTCTACGTGAAAGATCTATCCCGAGAAACCGTATTCGTTGTTGCGCCGAGTATAGTCACACTGATCAAGGACAGGGTGGAGCTTTTCAGGGACAAGAAGTTACTCGATTTCGACAGGGAGGCGGTAACAGAAATAGGGCTGGTCTATCCGGAGAGGTTGATAAGGTGTGAAAGGGATAGTGCGGGAGACTGGTTTGTTTATACTGGAGATGAACCGGTCCGCCAACCCGGGAACGGTGCACGGGTGAGCAGGTTGTTATCTGACCTTAACGGTCTTACCGTCGAAGAATTCGTGGGTGAGCGGGGGACATCTCTGAAACCATACGGCATGGACAAGCCTCAGGTTGTGATCGAGATCATCGACGATATTGGTGAACCCTTAACGCTGATGGTTGGAAAGAAGGGTGTGGACGATGTAGATGGGGAGGTAAAAGAGTACCTCTACGCGATGAATGACAGAGACGGCTGGGTATGTACGGTAGGTGTCGACGTACTCGACAAGTTGATTCTCGATGTGGAGGAGCTCAAGGAGGAAGGGGAAGGGGAGTTGGCGGAGGGAGAGAATAGAGGCGGTTAGGGAGCTGTGATGACCGGTTTCTCCGAAACTTGATAAGACAGAGAGCCCCTGCCGACCACGAGGCGGGGGCTCTCGTAATATGTCACTTTTCATGACACCTAATTTGAGCGATTCTGTCGACTGAGAAAATCGCTCAACTTAGGTGATAATATTTCTGTTCAGGGTTGATCTTGCGAGGAGCAGGTTGTGATAGGACTTTCGACTTCATGGAAATCAGGCGCGGCGGTCAAAGGTCATGATTTGATCGAAGAATTGATGTCTACCGGCGTCGATGGTCTGGAACTCGATTACAGGATCCCACCGTCCCTTCTCGCAGACATGAAGCCTGCTCTGGGGAAGGTCCCCGTCTTCAGCGTTCATAACTATTTTCCGGTCCCCGACGTTCTTCTGCCGAGCAAGGGAAGCGGCGACGCCTTTCTCCTGAGCGCGGCGGATGCAGAAGAAAGAAAACTGGCAGTTGAATACACGAAACGCAGCCTGCGTGTGTCCGCTGAACTGAGCGCCAGGGACCTGGTTGTCCATCTGGGTGCGGTAGATTGCGGAAGCAAGGGCAGAGAGCTGGTATCTATATACAAAGAAAGTGGAGGAGGGGAAAGATACGAACAAGCCCGTCTGGTGTTGATGAACGAAAGGGCGGAGAAGGCCGGGGAATTCCTTGACTTCCTTTTCGCATCCCTCGAAGAGGTCCTCAAAGAGGCAGAGAGAGTCGGGGTCTCTGTCTGCGTGGAAAATCGCTACTATCCCCATCAGATCCCCTCATATGATGAAGTCGAGGCTATCATGAAGAGGTTCGAAGGTGCTCCTGTCATGTATTGGCATGATGTCGGGCATGCTGTAGTACAGGAACAGCTGGGATTATGCTCGCATCTCGATTGGTTGAAGAAGTATCGAAACAAACTGGCCGGTATCCATTTTCATGATGTCACCGGGCTGCTCGATCACCTTGCACCCGGTATGGGGGATGTCCCTTTCGAAGAATTCCGGCCCTATCTGAGCGATGAAGTTACAAAGATTGTCGAAGTCCATCAGGGGGTCAAACGAGAGGACCTTCTGGATGGGATCGGGAAGCTGAGGTCTCGGGTTCTGTGCTAATTGTAAACTTCCTTGAGTGGCCCAGTTCATAAATACGATGGTATTCGACCAACGATGCATCCCGACCCACCGCGTTGCTCGTCGGTTAAATACCACTGCGGGTATTCGCCCTCCTCGCGCCTTGTGGTTCGGGCGCCTCGATGGTCTCGATACGTCACCGTACTTATGAATAGGACCACTTAGTTTTTGACCATGATACATCTCAGAGGATTCAGTATCGGTGATTTCGATCCGGGAGCTGGAGGAGAAGGCAGGCAGGGCAAAGGAATTTATGCAGGCCTGCAGGATTTGTCCCAGGGATTGTGGAGTCGATCGCCTTCGGGGTGAGATAGGGGTTTGCAGGATCGGTGAAAGAGCCCTCGTTCACTCGTTCGGACCCCACTTCGGGGAGGAACCGCCACTCGTGGGCAATAAAGGCTCCGGGACGATCTTTTTCTCGGGCTGTAATCTAAAATGCATCTTCTGCCAGAATTTCGAGACGAGTCAGTTGATATACGGAAAGATCGTATCCCCCGTCGATCTGGCCGATATGATGCTCTCTCTTCAGGCAAAGGGCTGTCACAACATCAATTTCGTGTCTCCAACCCATGTCGTCCAGCAGATCCTTGAAGCGCTTGTCATCGCCAGGGAAAAAGGACTGGATATCCCTCTGGTTTACAACTGCGGAGGGTACGAGTCGATCGATACGCTGAAACTGTTGGAAGGTGTCATCGATATTTATATGCCGGACCTGAAGTACATGGATCGGGAGGCGGGTAGATCACTGTCGAGGGTAGCAGATTATCCCCGTGTTGCCATGGAGAGCCTCAAGGAGATGCATCGACAGGTAGGGGTACTCGATCTCGACGACCGAGGCGTGGCCAGGAAAGGATTGTTGATCCGACATCTTGTCCTTCCGGGGGGAATTGCCGGTACGAAAGACGCGATGCATTTTATATCCAACTGTCTGTCCAGGGACACCTACGTAAACATCATGTCGCAGTACAGGCCGGTTTTCAGGGCGGGCCGGGTGAAGACCATCAACCGGCATGTATCCAGAGAAGAGATCGACCGGGCGAGGAGAGTCGCTCGCAGTGAGGGACTATGGAGGGGTTTTGAGATCAGGAGCCAATAGACAACCTGTTGTTCTCATGGAGCAAACGATCCGGTAAATGCCTTGGCTCGTCTTGACAGGATATCCGAGCGCTTTTAGAATAGACGATAGTATAGGATATTTTCAGAGGATGGATGCTGTGGAGAAAAAAGAGGTAAAGATAAAGATCCTCGATCCTCGCACGGTGGGGATGATATCGGCGGGTGAGGTCGTTGAGAGACCCGCATCCGTGGTAAAGGAACTCGTGGAGAATGCACTCGATGCGGAATCGTCGAAGATTTCCATCGAACTGCGCAATGGAGGGAGGGATTTGATCCGGGTCGTGGATAATGGGATCGGGATGAACGAGGAGGAATTGCTCCTTGCCCTGGAGAGACACTCTACGAGCAAGATCAGCTCGTTTTCAGATTTAAAGGATGTTACGACTCTTGGGTTTCGAGGTGAGGCGCTCCCGAGTATAGCGGTGGTTTCCAGGATGGAGATCCTTTCAAAATCGGGTGACGAGGAGGTAGGTAGAGAAGTCATCGTGCATGGAGGAGAGGTCGTCAGCGTTGATGAGTCCAGCCGTACCACGGGAACGACCGTTACTATCAGGGATATTTTTTACAATACTCCGGCGAGGAAAAAGTTCCTGAAGACAAAAGGTACGGAGCTCAGAAATATTATACAGACCGTAACGGAGAGCGCTCTTTCAAACCTGGCAGTCACCTTTATTCTCCACCACGATGGGAGGTGTCTCCTCGAAAGTGAAGCGACTAACAACCTCCTCGAGAGGACCTCCTGTCTCTTTTCCCGAGAAGTCGTGCTGGGAATGATACCGGTTAAGTATCAGCAGGATGGCGTGGAGATATATGGTCTGATATCGAGACCGGAAGACATCAAGAAGGGAGCGGCCAGGGAATATACTTTCGTCAACGGAAGATCGATCCGATCATCTGTCGTCAGGAACGCGATCCGCAGGAGTTTCCGGGCGACGTTAAAGGGCGGCCTGAAACCCGATTATTTCTTATTTCTGAAGGTTCCCCCCGCCAGTATTGATGTCAACATCCACCCGATGAAAAGGGAGATCAAGTTTAAAGATGAAGGAAAGATTGTGAATCTTCTGGAGATTTCAGCGTCTCAGGCCCTCTCTTCCCCTGAATCGATTCCATCCTACGAAAAGCGTGCGAGTCATGTAGATCTCCATGAACGGGGTAAATCCCTGTATAGTCGGGGAGGTGACAGGATAGGGAGGTCGGTCGGTAAAGTCGACCAAATGTCCTTTTTCTTTACCGATACGGGGAAACCTTTCAGGGCAACGGAAGAGCCTCCACAGCGGGGTGAAGTAGACGATGAAGTCTATTATCCATCGATGGTGCAGATTCACAACACATTCATTTTAGTGCAGACCAGGAAGGGTATTCTGATCCTCGACCAGCACGCGTCCCATGAAAGGGTCCTGTACGAGAGGTTACTCGATTCCTTTGCTGGTAGCAGCTTGACATCTCAAAAACTCCTCTTTCCCCTCACATTTCACCTGAGTCCCTCACAATATTCCACTGTAATGGAATATCTTTCCCTCTTTCACACCTTTGGGTTCGAGATCGAGCCCTTTGGGGGTAAATCGATCATTATGCATTCGACCCCTTCTCTTCATCAGAGGTTCGAGGTAGAAACGGCCTTTAGAGAAATGGTCGAAGAGCTTACAGAATCCGCACAACCCGAAATGAAGCAGCACGAGCAGATGGCAAAGGTTATCGCATGCAAAGCGGCCCTGAAGGCAGGTCAACCTTTGAACAAAAAGGAAATGTGCGAACTGTTCGACACCCTGTTCTCGACAAGGGTTCCGAGCCGGGATATTCATGGCCGACCCACCATGGTCCAGATCGGCATAGATGAATTGAGAAAGAGGTTCGAGCGAGGATGATGCGAGCGATCGTCCTTAGCGGACCAACCGGGGTAGGGAAGAGTGATATTGCCATTGAAATCGCAAAAAGCCTGAACGGAGAAATCATCTCCGCTGACTCGCGGCAGATTTATCGAGGCTTGAAGATAGGTACGGCGAGGTTGAATCCTGAGGAGATGAAGGGTATCCGTCACCACTTGATGGGAGTTCTTGATCCCCGGGAGACGTACAGTGCCGGGAGATTTGCCCGAGATGCTTCGGTGATAGTAGAGCAGATCTGCGAGAGAGACAAAATCCCCCTGATATGTGGCGGCACCGGCTTTTATATCAAGGCCCTCCTTGAGGCTCTGTTTGATGAGACGGGTGCCGTGGACGACAGGGACCGGCTGAAAAAAGTCAGGAATGCACTCATGGAAGAACTCGAGCGAACAGGTCCTGAAGAGCTTCATCGCAGGCTGAAAACCGTGGATCCCGATTCAGCTGAACGTATCCATCCCAACGACTCTCAACGGATCGCCAGGGCCCTCGAGATCTTTGAAATCTCTGGTAAGCCCATTTCTCTGCACCACAGTAATAAAGGTAGTGATCTGGGAATAGAGGCGTTGAGAATCTGCTTGAACACGACGAGGGAGAGTCTGTTTAGTGAAATCGACAGGCGGGTGGAAGAGATGTTTGAGTGCGGCCTGGTCGATGAGGTCGAAGGGTTGTTAGGGGATGGTTACGGGAAGGACACGCCGGCGTTTGATAGCCTTGGCTACAAGGCGGTCATCAGGTACCTGGATGGTAAAATCGATCTCGATACGGCCATGAATGAAGTCAAAAAAGACACCAGGCATTACGCGAAGAGACAGTTGACATGGTTCAGGAAGGAGAAAGGGTACAGGTGGGTCGATGTCGGTCCGGACAGTGTCGATGAAATCCTCGATGAATGGATGAAATTCGAAGAAAGGAAGGAAGCAACCCATTGACCTCTCCGTGGATGGATGCAAAGAACCTTGAAGAGGTGATCCGTATTGTAGACCTGGCGATCAGGGAGGATACAGGACGGGGAGATGTTACCTCGCAAACACTCTTCAGAGGGGATTCCGTTTCAGATGCTGTTGTTTTAAGCCGTGAAAAGGGGGTGGTAGCCGGGATCCCTGTCTTTCTTCTCGTTTACGACAGACTTTCCGGTTCTGCCGATTGCGAAGCTCGTGTGAAGGAAGGGGAGGTGGTATGTGGTGGACAGAAACTCATCTCACTTAGGGGTCTCACCAGAACCCTCCTCATGGGTGAAAGGACCGCTCTCAACTTCCTCCAGAGACTGTCGGGTATTGCAACGCTGACCAGGCGTTTTGTCGAGCGGACATCGGGTTACGGCATAACAATCCTTGATACGCGTAAAACTACTCCAGGGTTACGTGTCTTCGAGAAATATGCCGTGAGGGTCGGGGGTGGTGTGAATCACAGGTTCGATCTGTCGGAAATGGTCCTGATCAAGGATAATCATATCGCTGCGGCCGGTGGCATTTCATCGGCACTCGAGAGGGTAGTGGGGAAGGGTTCGGGGGAGAAGCAGGTAGAGGTAGAGGTAAAGAGCCTCGCCGAACTCGAATTGGTTTTAAGGTACAGGGTGGATCGGATCATGCTGGACAACTTCACTCAGGAGGATGTTATCCGTGCCGTGGAGATAGTTACCCATTCCGGTAAGGGTGAGGCACGGCCGGAGATAGAGGTCTCCGGAAGGATCGGGGAAGACAACATCGACAGCTACTGCCTGAAAGGGGTCGACTTCATATCTGTCGGCGGTCTGACACATTCCGTGAGATCTCTCGATATCAGCATGGTATTGGAGGAAGGGTAGTGATTGTGGGGAAGGTCCCTCCGATAGCGGTACGTTATTTTTCTTCGGTTACCTCGACCAATGAAGTAGCTAAAGAGATCCTGTCCAGCGAGGGTGTTGATGGGACGATGATTGTGGCTGATCATCAAACCATGGGCAGAGGGAGACGGGGTAGGACCTGGTTCTCCCCTCCGTATCTTGGATTGTGGGCCACGCTGATCTTGTGCCCTCGCCTGGCGGGAAAGGAACTGTTTACGCTGGGCCTGGCAGCAGCCATTGCGATATGCAAGGTGATCGAAAATCTCTACGCGGTCAACCCTGTCATACAGTGGCCCAACGACCTGTACATGGACGAGGAGAAGTTCGGGGGCATCCTCGTCGAGATGCAGAGTGACTGTAATAGTATCGACTATGCCTTGCTTGGTATGGGGATCAATTTAAACCAGAGGAAGGATGATTTCCCGCCCGAGCTCAGGGGTATCGCTACATCCTTGCGGGATGTGCTGGGTGTGAACGTGGACAGAAATAGGCTCATAGAAAACCTGAACACGATTCTCAGGAGTGAACTGCAGTTGCTTTACGACCGGAAATTCGAGGGGATCAAAGGTGAATACTGTAAGCGTTCGAATCTCCTTAATAACCAGGTCAAGATAAGACTGGAAAACGGTGATATCGAGGGTCGGGTCCTCGATTTTAGCTTGAACGGCGAGTTAATGGTGAGCGTTGATGATGGCTCCGTGATGAAATTAACGCATGGAGTGGTGGACAAAATATGGCGATAAAGGACGAAAAGGACAATATCCTGATCGGACTGGATATAGGGAATACGCAGACGAATATAGGGATGTTCAGTGGCCGGAGGATCGTGGGACATTTGAAGATTTCCAGCAGGGAATCGAGAACCGGCGACGAGTATTGGGTTTATCTCAATGAATTTATGAAGACGAAGAGGGTGAAGTCTGTAAAGGATGTCGTCATTGCATCTGTTGTTCCCACACTGACCCAGGCCTATGTAAAGATAGCTCAGGATCGGTTGAAGTCTGAACCGATCCTGATAAGAGGCAATATGGATCTAAGTGTCAGACTGAGGGTGGATCGACCTGATGAGGTTGGAGCGGACAGGATTGCCAATAGCGTCGCCGCATCATCGATATATAAAGGGGATGTCATTGTAGTCGATCTCGGGACCGCTACAACCTTTGATGTAGTTTCGAGGGAGAAGGAATATCTGGGTGGAGTTATCGCTCCTGGTATCGATACATCCGCCACCAGGTTGTTCGAAAAGACAGCCAAGCTTCCGAAAGTCGAATTACAGGAGGCTTATCGGGTCATTGGGAAAAACACCGAAGATGCCGTCAGGTCGGGCGTCTTCTACGGGGCAGTCAGCCAGGTAGATGGAGTAGTGCGACGAATCATTGAGGAGTGGAAGCGGTCACCCCATGTTGTGGCGACCGGTGGGATGGCAGGGGTTATTTCTCCAGCCTCCGAAATGATCGAAGAGGTGGATCCTTTTTTGACCCTGAAAGGTCTGCAGATAATATACTCTAATCTCAGCGGGGACAGGACTGGTTAGATCGGGATCGATTGCCTTGTCTCCATTTGAGGACATTGTTTCTTTCCATGAGGAAATGTGGGAATTTGTTTTATGTGTGATTCCTTGACTGGAGTTTCTCCATTATTTCCATTTAAGGCGCCTTAACTTCTTATTTGAATGACAGTTAATGAAAACGTGAGGTGAAATTGGGGAGAGCACTGAAACATGACCACGAGTGAGTGTAGGACCTTTTTAGGGAAGCCCAGAAGGAAGTCATTCCGGCTTGTCCGGAATATACATAGCCAGTGTACCCGAAGGATACACTGGCGGAGTCAGCAATGTCCTATTCCTTACATATCGAAGCGACCTGTTTTTTTCAGGGAGCTTCACAAATGCAAAGCGAGCGTTCCCGAAGGATACGCGAGCGAAATCACCAATATCCTATACCTCCTCCCAATCCAGTTCAATCCCATGAACGAAAATGCAAAGCAAGCGTTCCCGGAGGATACGCGAGCGGAGTCAGCAATGTCCAATTCCTTACATTTCTTTTAAGGGAAGGGATATGCAACTATAGAGCTCTCTGATATGAGTTTCCCTATTTAGGATCTCGGAGGGAATATGATTGTCTGTTGATATGTGCCGATTTACGA
>CAYTWO010000032.1:6753-23992 GCA_964442125.1 uncultured Gemmatimonadota bacterium | reverse complement strand
ATGCCTCCCGACCGCTTGCCGAGCCGGGTACGTAGAGGGATGAACTTAAGGATGAAAAATATACTTACGAGGATCATCGTGATGACGATCCCCCAGTTCCCATAGGCATATCCTTCGTGCATGATTTATTCCTTTCCCTTGGTGCCGAGGTTATACATTACCCCAAAGACAGCTCCAAGCAACCAGCCAAGGAGGAAGATCAACATAAAGGGCAATACACATCCAACAAACATCTTAACCGTAGGGTTCATTCGAGAACTTCTTGTCAAGTCAGTAATTTAAAGAGCCTTTTCATTTTCATTGCCGGTCCGGACACTGACGGCATATTCTACATCTGCTAAAAAAACTCTCCCGTCGCCCCTCTCACCCGTATAGGCACTTTCCTTAATGATCTCCATGAATCGCTTCGCTTCGCTGTCCTGGCAGACAATCTCCAATTTTGCAACAGCTGAATATTTCTCTTTATATTTTCGAAACATATGCCTTTGATCCATCTCAGAATCCGCCAAAGAACCGAGGGCATCCACTCGGATTACAGTAATGTCTTTGACTCCTACTTCTTCAAGACGACTTATGGTGCTGTCGAGGAGTATCGGCCTGATATATGCTTTAATTTCTTTCATGATGAAAACATCCTCCTTCTTTAGTACCTGCTGCTATGAGCAACTTTGAATGTCACGTAGTCTAAACGTTTAGTTGAAATGCACGTGCACCAATTAGTTACACAAAACTGCGGCATCATTGCAGTTATTACGGAAAAAGATTTGAACTCCACTGAATATTCAGTGAAAGCTTCCATGTTGGACATTACATTCCGTCTCAAAAGCCATGGACGAATAGAAAACTGATAAAGCGACCACCAAAGTTGTGAGTATCGATAGAAAATAAATGATACTCTTTATCACTGAACAAACCTCATCTTCCTAATGTCTTGAGTTATGCTTTTTTCAGTATACTTAGCTCTACAGAAAAATATTGATCATCTCCGAAAGAAGCAAAGGTTGTGCCAGGGTTCTGAGTGCTAATAATATGTCTACAACATAATGATAACCATCTAGTTATGCGATTAATAAGGGACATATTGACGGATAAATATTTTAGGGAGTTGCAGGAAATCGTACATTACTATTCGACCTTTTAACCTTTTGCTACACAAACTATGAGGCGAGATATCTCAAGTTTGTAATTACCCGCACTTCTATAAGTTGCCTCGAAGGTTTTGCTCTCTTTTTATTGTTGGGAACCCTGGCCATTGATGAAATTTCCATTCGCAAAAGGCATCGCTACCCGAGGGTGGTCATGGATTAAGATACTGACCTAGTAGTACGGACAGGAGAGGGTTGATCGGAGGAAAAATTGAAAATGAACAGCAAGAGCATTCCATTTCATCACAAAATGTCGATTCTGTCAACACGGACGGACGACGAATAGTTGAAGATGAATACTCGTGTATTCCCCCGTGGTTTACCACAGCTTTAGCGAGTGAGCGACAAAGTAGAGCTTCAATTGTTGAGGGAAAGAAGAGGCAGGATTATCTTCTAATGTTTAATCCGGGCAAAAAGCTCTTCCCAACTTATCGGAAAGGTCTTTATCGATCCGCTCCCATTCAGAATACTCAATTTTTAAGAAGGCATCAACCACCTCAGGATCGAAATGGGTCCCGCTGCCTCCACGAATAACTTCTCGAGCTTCGGAACAGGTAAGTTTTTTTCGGTACGGTCTGTCCTTCGTGAGTGCGTCGAAGACATCAACGACCGCAAAGATACGCGCAGAGAGTGGAATGCTATTTCCCTTCAATCCCCTGGGATATCCGTTCCCATCGAATCTCTCGTGATGAGAATAAACCATATCGGCCGCCTCCTCGAGAAAAGGTACGGAACTTACGACCGTATACCCGATGCCGGGATGTTGCCGCATGATTTTCCACTCCTTCTTATCAAGCGATCCCCGCTTGAGCAAAATATCATCGGGAGTCCCGATTTTCCCGATGTCGTGGAGCAACGAGGCCTGGCCCAAAACGGTTTTATCCTTTTCAGTCAAAAGAAGTTCTTCAGCCAGTCTCAATGCGTAAGACCGGACACGCAAGGAATGCAACTCCGTCTCGTGTTCCCGAGCATCCAGTGCAGCAACCAAAGCAGTCAGTGAACCTTCATGGGTTCTCGCTACCTCCCGAAGCGCATCTTTCTCCTTTCTGATGAAGATCCCGGAAATGGTTGCAATTACCCAAAGGGTAATCACCTCTCCGATCTGGTTCATGTTCTCTGCAGTCTGGCCCGACCATTGGACGAGTCCATGAGGGATGTAAATGAGACTGATAAGAACCGTCGCTAAAACGGCACCTCTGATATTGAACCAGATCGCCGCCAGAACGATCGGAACGATGAACAGTTTTCTTAGAACAAGATGGAATACATGAAAATAACCGTACGAAGTCGGTGTAATCCAGTGAGAAATACCGGACGCAATAATCAATAAGAAAATGATAGTCAATCGGATCCAGAGCCGGCAATCGGGAATTTTCTTTGGCTTGAGATGTTCTATGAAAATGGAATTGTTCATGCTTACAATTCGCTCGAAATCTAGCCTTAGTGGTCCGGTTCATAAATACGATGGCATTCGACCAACGATGCATCCCGACCCACCGCGTTGCTCGTCGGTTAAATACCACTGCGGGTATTCGCCCTCCTCGCGCCTTGTGGTTCGGGCGCCTCGATGGCCTCGATACGTCACCGTATTTATGAGCAGGACCACTTAGCTCAAGTATGAATTTAGCACATACTGTTGAACCATCCGGTGGGTATTGAAAAAGGAACCATTGATGGCAATGCAATGTTGCATTACGTCGATCCATTTCTCCCGTTGGTTATAAAACATCGGCAGGATGATATACTTCAATTTGTCATATAATTCCTGAGCCTCACCCGTACCCTCTTCGGCATGCCCCGAGGTCGTCCCAATCGACCAACCCGTTATCCCTTCGATGTGTCCTTCGACCCACCAACCGTCCAGGACGCTGAGGCTCGGAACCCCATTGAGCGCTGCCTTCATACCGGAAGTCCCCGACGCTTCGTGGGGTATCCGGGGGGTATTCAGCCAGAGATCGACACCCGAGGTGAGCAACTTTCCAAGCTCTATATCATAATTCTCAAGATAGAAGACCTTGATCTCCGGTTTGAGCTGTTTGGCTATGGAGACGATCTTCTTTATGAGTTCCTTCCCCTCCCAGTCCTTGGGATGAGCCTTTCCAGCAAAGACGAATTGGAGCCGACCTACAGTACTCGAGATCTCTCTCAGTCGTTCGATGTCAGAAAACACCAGATCCGCTCTTTTATACAATGTAGCCCGCCTCGCGAACCCGATAGTGAATGCCTCTTTGTCCAGTGTGCCTTTAGTGCATTCTCCGACATGTGCAATAAGTCTCTCCTTTGCCTTTTCATGAGCCTTCCAGAGCTCCGGTTTCGGGATATTCAGGGCGTATCTCAGACTGTAAGGGTCATTGGCCCAACCGGAGATGTACCGATCATAGAGCTCCTGAAAACCTTCGCACGTCCACGTGAACGCATGTACCCCATTCGTGATCGAATCGATCGAGTAACCGGGAAACATCATCCTGGAAATCTCGCCGTGTTTCCTTGCCACACCATTGATGTAGGTACTCATGTTCAAGGCCAACGCGGTCATATTGAGGGACTCCGGACCGGCAAGCATTTTCAGGATATCGAGAGGGACCAACCCACCAAGAACGGTTTCAACCAGCTCATAGGTAAACTGGTCGTGTCCGGCCGGTAAGGGCGTATGGGTGGTAAAGACGCAAGCATCTCTGACGGCCTGATAATCCCATTGCGCTGACTCGACTGGACTCCATTTCCTGAGCAACTCTAAAACCAGCAAACTGGAGTGTCCCTCATTCAGGTGATATTTTTCGATTCCCCGGTAACCCAAGCGATTGATCATCCGAATACCACCAATTCCCAGTACGACCTCTTGCGCAAAACGATACCTCTCGTCGCCGCCATAGAGAGAACCACTGAGTGATCTGTCTGCCTCGTTGTTTTCCTTGAGCTCCGTATCGAGGAAGATTACGGGCACGGAATAGCCTGTGCTTCCTATCACATCGTACTGCCAGGCCCGGATGGCAACCGTTCGATCCTCGATCTGAACCCTTACAGTATGGTGTAACAGTTTCAGGATGTCTTCGGGACTCCACACGACCGGCATTTCCCTCTGATTGCCTTGTTCATCCAGCTTTTGCGAAAAATACCCCTTGCGGGCCAACAGGGTAACCGCCATCATGGGAACCTTCATGTCCGCGCAGGATCGGATCATATCCCCTGCCAGGATTCCCAGGCCTCCGCTATAGCTCGGGATCCGGGGATCGATCCCGATTTCCATCGAGAAGTACGCAATTCCCCGATCCTTTGGACCCAACGCGCTACCGTAATACTCCCTCTGTTTCAGATAGAACTCGGGATCCCTCAGAAATACCTTTTGACAATGATTCGAGCAAAAATAAAAGGTCTCCCCCTTATGGTCCCATCGAAGCGTCTCTTTAGTTTTCATCCCGCAGACCGGGTCTCGAGTTGAAATGTCCGTTCTCTTCATCAGATTCCCTCGGTTCGATTGTGTGTCCTGTTTATACTAATGATTCTTTCTGTAGTTGACCCTTCATTCCACCGAACAAAACGACCTCCATTCTACTCGAAAGAGCCACTGCAGAACTACCAGTCTATGTGGTAAAAAAGGAGATAGTTGTAGTATTCGATCTCCCGCCTCAAAAAATCTTTCGATGCCTTTCCATGGTAGCTTTCCCTGTCATGATCGAGTTGAATACGGCACATTTCGAAGCACTCCCGGTAACTCTCCAGGATAACCTCCAGGCAATTTTCCTCCTCGGTCTTCGCGTAATCCTGGATTTCGGCATACTCCTTATCGTAGAATTCATTCGAACGTATGTAAAAGTCCTTGCTGTGTGAACGGTGATATTCGAGGAGGTTGAAGAAGGCTTCGGCAACCTTGTAGAAATGATCTACCCTTGGATTTCCTTCTATCGACTTCCTTCCTTTACCTGGATCGACCGGAATCGCCAAGGTGTCGATTTCCGTCACCCGAACGCCTGTTTCCTGGACATCGTCGTAATTCAGCTCGAATGTGGCGAGAGACATCCCTTCCCACGATCGCACTCGCGGGTTCTCGAGGGTCAATTTGAACATGATAATCCGATGTTCCTTCGAAGATATATCCCCCAGGGAGAGATTAATACCCCTTAGATCTTCCAGGTCGTGATTGCCATATACTCTCTGGATCTCGACACCAGGACTGCTCTCTACCCTCAGGGATATATTCTGTGCCGTAACTGTGAGAAGAGATTTCAACTCCTCCTCAAAGATCCGGGGGATATCTTCCGGATTTTCGACGAAGTAATACTTTCCGCCACCGTATTCCGAGATCCCCATCATGAGATCCGCATCGAAGGAGGAGCCAACGCCTATCGTTGTGGTGGAGATCCCCCTCGTGAGTTCATTCTCCACGAATTGATATATTCGATCGGGATCGGTAATGCCTGTATTTGCAAGCCCGTCCGAGAGGAGGATCACCCGGTTCGCCGCATCATCCTGGAATGTACTCTGAATCTGAGCATATCCCGCTAATAGACCGCCGCTCAAATTTGTGGTTTGTCCGGAGGAGACCTCTTCGATCAAATGTTTGGAAAACCATCGGTCCCTTACTCTCTTGGAGGGTCTGAGGACCCTGGCCCGGCTGTCGTAGGCGACAATGGAGAGGTAATCCTGCGGGGTCAGGTTATCGAAGAGAAAGTAAAGAGCCTCCTTGGTGAACTCGAGTTTGTTCTCTTTGCCCATCGATCCGCTCTTATCGAGGACCGCCGCGATACTCATCGCCGGCCGCTCGACATTGGAGGCACCTAGTGCCCGGACCTCGACCATGACAATGAACTCCTTGAATCGTTTTCCAGGTGAGAAGACAGGACTCAATGAGGTACTAAATTCCAGGGACCTTTCAGTAATCCGGGAATGAAGATCGTGACTCGATTTCACCAACGAAGGGATCTCCTCAACCGCTTCCTTATCCGTGGGAAGACCGATAACCCGTCTACGATCACTAAGTGGAGGCTCTGTAGGAGGTAGAGAACCGAAGGAGAGGCGGACTTTCTGCGACGGAAATTGCTCGAGAACGAGTGTGCCGAAGGCAATGCCAGCCTCCACGAGGTTCGGGTTTCCGGTAGACCTCAACCGGGTCACGTGGGCGCTTGCTATCCCTGCAGAATCGGTATAGACCAGCTCATCGACATCGCCCTCTCCCTCGACAAAGCCGAAGACGACCGGAAAGTATTCAACCGGTTTTCCTTCGTAGCTCACACCAATCTGTAATGGCTGTTCCAGCCCCTCACCGACCCGGCAAGCCTCGATCTCCTTTGTCGAGGGGTAAAGTCTCAATTTGCTGAGGGTCTCTTGAATCATGCCATTAATGTTCAAAAGGAGAACGAACGCTTCTGGATCCTCCCCGATTTCCTGGAGATGAGAACGTGCAATGCCAAGTTTTAAAAGTCCCGGGGCAATTTCCTTTTTATCGATCAGAGCTTCAGCGTCCTCCGAATATTTCCTTGCCTGCTCTAAGACTAACTCTACCTTTGCCAGGGCTTTTTCGACCGCCTTTTCCAACTCTTTCTTTTTCACGGCAAGCCGGACCCAGACATCCCACCGGTATTTTACTCCATCAGCAGCAATCAACTCATACTTCCTCCAGACGATATCGATCTCTTTTACCCCCCATATCTCACCCTCGGTCTTCATCTTCAGGTTGTCTTGATATTCAGTTTCTATCAGGGTCTTGAGCCTCTGGTAATAACTGTGACCCTTCAGGCCGAAGTTCACTTCGATGAGTTTCCTTGCTGCCTGCATCCGTGCATCTGTTTCTCCCTCTTCTTGACTCGAAGCGTTGGTTTTTTCACCGACAACATAGATCGTCCCATTCTCCTCCTTATAGGGCTTGTGAACCCATTCAGGTATGCGCTTGTGTGATTGATCCACCAATTTCAGTGGAGGTTTGATACGGGAAGATACACAACTGCAGGTTACTATGACAGACAGGCAAAGGCCTGTTAGAAGTATGTGGATAGACTCCTTCATCGCATCTTCTAAATTCGGGAAGTTATTCTTATGTGATCGCTTGGAGGATTATCGGATATCTCTATTCCTCCTCCTGGAAGAACTTTCTTTCAAGAACCTCCTCTTTGAACTTATCCAGAAACCGCTCCGCTTTCTCGTTGTTCTTCTCACGGGCTTCTTCTTTCTGTCTTTCAATAACATCGACGGCGATCCTTTTGTAATCGTCCTCTGACAAGCTCACCAGGGTGTAGAAGTTATAAAAATATCGAACACCGGCAGAGGTGGCTTCTTCGACCTTCTCCCAATAACTCTCTTTCTCCTTCACGCCCTGGATCGTCGCATCCGAAAGCATAATTATGCCGTCACGGATAACATTCCCTATGTCAGAATCGTCCCGTGCGAGTCCATACTCCACTCGTGCATTTTCGTAATCGATATTGGCTTCGGTCTGAACCATCTCGGCGACTTGCCTGGACGCGTGCATCCTGGCATCCGTCAGCGCAGCCTCCAGAGAAACAGCTCCCGTCTTGAGACCCCTGAAATACATCACACCATCACGTGTCTTTGGAATTTTTACCGTCCACTCCGGTAGACCCCCACTTTTTTCAACAACATTTTGGGTCCCGACCACTTTCCGACCGCCACACCCCTGAACGAGTAGCAAAGGCAGAAGCAGCATCAGTACGTTTGAGCGAGGATAAAGATTCATGATTCCCCTCCTTCGGGCAGTTAGGCATTAAGGGCGGGAGAGGGAAATGTCTGTCTCTTTGATTTCATACCCCTGAGCATATGGAATACTCCCGGAAAAAATCCTCAACCACAGCCACAATCTCCCCCTGTCAAACAGGCCGCCGCGTCGGGACATTCCGGACTCCCGCAAAGCATCTTCAAAAGGGTTAAATAGACATAATCCGCCGCCATATACAGGTCCTCGTAAGTTTCTCCTTCGACCACTACTCTACCATCATCCCCAACCCACACCCTCGTATCTCTCGCCCCACTCATCGGTCCTTTGATCTGAATGAGAGGGGTCTTAGCGGTAGCGTCCTCAAAATTCTGGATCTGAGAACCCTTAACAACGGAACGACTGAGTTTCCCACCAGATTTCGTGTAGGCAAGGCCAGCGAATTTCTTGGGGTTGACCATCCGTATCGACTGCGCGAGATCGTTTACGGCCGGCATGACTTCGTCTTCCTCATCCGGATCGATGAGCAATGTAGCATGCAGGACCTCATCACCCAAAATCCCATTGATCAGAGAGGTGTTCTTCTCGAGCTTATTATTGCCAGGAGCATCGAGTGTGATGTTTTGAGCTTCCAGAGGCGAGGCCTTGAATGGAAATCGTGCTCCCCTTAGCTCCAGGAAATAATAATCCTCCTCCTCATCATATACAACCTGTCCCACAAACCTCCCAAAACTCATCGTACCCGTCTTCAGCTCCGGGTCATTAATCGCGCCCTCAGGCAGGACCGAAGCAGAGTTCCTATCACACCCGCTCGTAAACCACAAGCCGATGGCAACAAGAAAGGAAACTAATCCAAAAACGATCTTTACTTTCATTTTGTCAACCTCCCGTCATCCAGCTTTACCTTGCTCCAGGCATATTCGGCTATTTCCAGATCATGTGTAACCACAAGGACCGTTACACCGCCGGCATTAAGTTCTTTCATAAAACCCATTACCTCCTCACCAGTCTTTTTATCAAGGTTCCCCGTCGGCTCATCGGCGAAAATGACCCTCGGGTTATTAGCCAGGGCTCTTGCGATGGCAACGCGCTGTTGTTCCCCTGTACTGAGCTGTGTTGGAAAACGATCATACTTGTCCATCAATCCGACCCTATCCATCAATTCACCTGCCATTATCCCCTGTTTGTGCTTCTCCACGCCAATCAGGTATAATGGGATCTCAACATTTTCGATCGCTGTAAGATAAGGAATGAGATTAAAAGTCTGGAAGACAAACCCGAAATGTTTTCTCCGAAAAGCGACCCGATCGCGCTGGGGTAGTTTGTAAAGCGATGTTCCATCAATGATGATCTCACCTGAATTTGGTGTCAGTAGGCCTGCCATCAAGTTTAACAGGGTACTTTTACCACTTCCGCTTGGACCAACGATAGAAACAAACTCACCATCCTGGAGCCGGATGCTTACATCCTTGATTGGAATGACATCTCCAAACGATTTGGTAACGCCTCTCAGATCGATCATTTTCTTCAAACTCCTCTCAACGCTTCAACCGGATCAAGGTTCGCGATCCTTCGAGCAGGCAAGATACTTGATATGAAACCCAGGCCAAGAGAGATTGCCAAGGAAACAGGCAAAGTATAGGGCAGGATAAATATCTTTGTCCCGGCAACTATCGGCCCCAGGAGGATCGAAATACCGCTGCCTGTAAGAAAACCCAATAGACCTCCTAATCCGGCGAATAATAACACCTTCGATACAAAGATTAATTGAATCTTACGCGGATCCATTCCCATTGCCAACAACATCCCGATCTCGTTTCGTCTCTCATCAACCGCGGCGGACATATAGTTCATCAATAGAAACGCGCAAAGAACCAGGACAACGATATAAATGATCATCGTAAAACTGATGATCTTGTTCAGTGTACCCATCTGTGCTTCCGCGATCTGTTTGACCGCTATCACTTCAGCATCTGGGGGTAACGCCTGATCGATGTCTTCCACAACGCTATAGATATCCATCGATTTGCAGGCAATACAGCTTGTTGATACCTCGACCAGGTTGACCATTCCACGTTTGTTCGTGAGACCTTGCAGTGTGGCCAACGGAATAAAGGCCATAAAATCGTCCGGAGAAGCTGTCTCATCGAGGACACCACTGACGCGAAAGATTTTATCACCCAAAGTGATTTGCGTCACATCTCCCGATAAATAGTTGGCGAAGTGGTGTCCCAGAAGAATCTCGTTCTCCATAGGAAACTCCTCCGCAAGGACTTTTCGCTTTATCATCCACCAGGGTTTCGCTTTTCTTTCATCTGGCGTGATACCCACCACCAGCAGGCTCTTCCCATCGATCTCAAAGCGTTCATAGAGTTTTGGAGAAACCGCGATCAGCATCTTGTTGTGCTCGATGTCCCATATTCTCTCTACATAAGATTCCGGAATGAGCAATGCACCATTCGCCGTTCCGGAGTAAAGGTCGAAGGGTTCTCCTTCCGGCTGGACAATGATATTTGCGCCGAACCGTAAGAGCTGTTCCTTGGTCTTGTCATGAAGCGCCTGGTTTATCGTCTGGCTGGCGACAAAAATACTGATGCCCAGGAGTATCAGCAGGACACCCGTAACTGATTTTCTCGATCTCCGAACGCCTTCCTTTATGACAAAATCGATCGTTCGCATGGCAGACCCCTTATGTGATATGTATCATTCAGCAGAGCATGGTGAAAGCGCTATTGAAAATCTTTCCCTCGCACTGAAATGTACTGAATCGCCTCTTCGACATTGAGTTCTCGTGTGGAATTTCCCGTCCTCAGATAGTATCGGACATCCTTACCGTTCTGGAGATAAACCGGCCGTGGAGAGGGTTCGGTATACACGCGACAGACCTCCTTCCCTTCTATGTTATGAAACATAACATGCACTCGAGAACAGAGATCCGTTCCAAGACAATTCGATATCAATTGCATGATTTTCTGTTCAAAACCATCACGGTTCTTTTTTTTCAACGTGCAATAATCACTTTCCAGACCTGTGATTTCTCCATCATCCCCAACACCGATGATCAATGTCCCCCCTTTCATATTCATAAAACCAGCCAGGGTTTTCAGTACTGACTTTTCGATTTCTTTGCCTATACACTCTTTTTTAAGATCCCATCGCAGTGATGATTTGAACTCGACCTTCCCGCTTTCACCATCATCGATGAGCGAAAGGACATTCCGGCGCAGTTCACCTTCCTGCCTCTGTAACTGCCTATCTTTTCTGGAAATACTCCGGTAGTAGAAGCCCGAACCAAGCCCCAGGCAGCCTCCCAGAAGAGTAAAATAGAAACCCATCTCCAACATCGGGAGATCAAAAGACAAGAATATGGATTGCCAGAAATTATCAACTTCCCTCCCAAATGCATCCAATGGAATTTCGAAAACGAATTGATAGATGAGCATAGTAACCGGATGCAGGACCAGATAACCAATGATCGCGCCCGCGAATGTGTGGAAAACCAGCGATTTGTCGTGACTAATGGCTTTCAGCATGACCATTCCGTATGGAATTAAGGTTTTGCATTTTCACCTGCAGTAGCTCTTGGTGACTGTCAACTCCCGATTATCCACCCCAGGGATAACATGAAATCCGGAGCCGATTCGGTCAGTCCAAAGTCCGCACTAAGGATGAAGCTCTTCCCTGAATCCGGTTGTCGGAGTAAAGACACTCCAAATTGAGCGGGGTGATCCACACCTTCGATAATCCTGCTGTATCCCGAGAGGGAAACAAGGATGTCAACTTCTCCGCCAGCCAGGGGTTGACCTACCGCAAAACTGAAGGCCACTGGATCCCTCAGTTCGAGCTCTTCAAGATCGCCTAAGACCCAATAGAGTAACTCAAGGGAATAAAATCTACTCTGAACAGTTTTTGAAAAGGATAATCCACCCCCATAATCCCACTCCCCTGTCCCAAAGCCCCGGTTTACATCCGCTACCGGAATTTTGACTTCAGTCAACAAATGAATCGAAGGCAAAGATCCCTCTTCTCTCAGCATTCTAACATCAAGTCTGGATATCGGATCACCCAATCCAATGCCATGGGTTTCAGATAGATCAGAGAGTTCCAACATCTCCCGGTGACTTCGGCGACCCACTTCGTCATGTTGTGCGCCCCCCGTCGGGAGCATTCCTCCTCCTGAATATGATATCCAGGGTGTGCTCTGAATAATTACTGGCAGGCTGGCAGATATACGAAATGGGCCCTCTGAAACTGTCAGACCGTTGAAAAAGTAAAGGCTGAACGTCTGATCTGTGAAGATGTAGTCACCTATCGCGGTTTGCAGAGACCCTGTGTAGGAAATATCCTGGCCATGAATTTTACCCACAGACAGGATCAGGAGAATGACCAGGATTACCCCAAATCGCCTTTTGTGTGGAATTCTCCCGGATGATTTTTCCATTCCTGGTCTTTCGTTTGTTCGGAATCCTATGGAACCAGTCAATGAGCTCGTTTCTCCATTTGTTCAAAAATAATTCTCTTCAGGATATAAATCGATACAGGTTTCTTGTAAAAACCAAGCAGGTCATCCCGGATCCCTTTCAGTCTCTTTTCTGCATCAGGAATGCCTGAGATGATTACAAAGGGAATCTCCGATTCTTCGGCAACCTCTCTGTATTTCTTGAAGAGTTCGATACCACTGATGAATGGCATATCCAAATCGCTGATTATCAGGTCAGGACTCACATATCGAAGGACATCCAGCGCCTCCAACCCATCCCTGCAAGTGATGACCTGACATCCCCAATCCCGAAGCATGAGACTCATTACTCGCCTTAAAGACGAGTCATCCTCCACCAGCATGACACATTTAGTGCTTCTCACCTCATTCGATCTTTTCATAGACCAAAGCCCTCACGTTCGATAGTAAGAATCCCTTCTTTCATTCAGCGCCAACCGATTAATGCTCATGAGCACCGTGACGGTGTTCTTCCTCTATCTCTTTTGGGTTTACACCTTGCTCCACAGTTGAAGTGGAAACAGCCACTCCATAATCATATACAAGTCTGCCACCAAGATATGCTCCATATGTAATGAAGAGGACCCCTATAATTGAAAGGACAAGAAACACATTTTGGTATCTTTTCAGGAGGCTGTCCCTTATCACCACCCTCATGATCGCGAGTGATCCAAGAAGGACAAGCACTGTAATACCAATTCTCTTGTGCAAAGTCATGAGATCATGAGCTTCCTCCGTATGTCCTACTGCCGCTTCGGCAAGAAGCCCAGTAGCGACGACGAATACGAGTGAGGTAGACCCAAAGAGCATATCCCATTTTCCAACGAGGGTGAGGTCTTCCCTTTTCAGGGCAATTCCCAGGATATCAAAAAGAACCCCGACCGTTATAAGGGCAATTGGGAAATGAACCACAACAGGATGGAGATGGATCAAATCAAGCATTATCATGCTCCCATGTTTTACGTTCTGATGTTCATCTTCAAGGGTATGACAAGATCTGTGCCACCGGTTGGGCTTGAATATGAAAGGGAGATAACGTATTGGGAAGCTATAGGTTGCGGTAACAGACAGTCGATAAGAACAGGAGGAGAGAAAAAGATTATTAAATGAAAAGATTCATATAGTCAAAGAACACTTCAGGATATCCTACACACTTCCCACTCCATTCGGATCCCATACTACTGGATACCGTACTTCTCAATACGATAGATAAGAGTTGGTCTCGACAGGCCAAGGTATCGGGCCGCTTTGGTCTGATTTCCACCAGCCTTTTTCAACGCCTTTCGGATGAGTTCCACCTCTATTTCGTCGAGATTGACCCCGTCGTCCGGTATCTCTCCGGCGAAAATTCCCCCTGTCTCTTGTTTCACGGTCGGTGGAAGAATATCAAGACCGAGTTCACCACTCTTCTTCAGGATGAGTGCCCTCTCAACGACATTCTCGAGCTCCCTCACATTACCTGGCCAGGAATAATGCCTCAAGACTTCCATAGCCTCGGACCTAAATCGTGCCCCCCCCTCCACTGCATATTTTTCGATAAAGTGCTGAACCAGTAAAGGCAGGTCGTCTCCGCGTTCTCTCAATGGCGGGAGTTGAATCGGATAGACAGAGATCCTGTAATAAAGGTCGTCACGGAACTCTCCCTTTTCCATCATCTCCTCGAGATCCCGGTGTGTGGCCGTTATGACCCTGGTATCCACCGGCCGAGGGATCCCCTCCCCCAGCTTTTCGACTTCACCTTCCTGCAACACTCGAAGTAGCTTGGCTTGAAGGTCGAGCTTGAGGTCTCCGATCTCATCCAGGAAGAGTGTTCCACAATTCGCCAGCTGGAATTTACCGTTACGATCCTTGTGGGCACCGGTAAAAGCACCCCTGACATGACCGAAGAGCTCACTCTCCATCAGGTTATCTGGTACCGACGCGCAGTTGACCACGACAAACGGACCTTTTGCTCGGGGGCTATTATAATGAAGCGCCCTGGCCACGAGTTCCTTCCCCGTTCCACTTTCTCCACGAATCAGGACCGTAGTATCCGTTTCGATCACCTTTTCCATCAGAGAGAAGACTTGCATCATTGACTCACCCTTACCGATGATCTGTCCAAACCCGTACTTTTTCTTGAGTTCACTCCTGAGCTGAATGTTTTCTGCTTCTAACTCTTGCATCCGCAAAGCATTAGCTATGATATGAAGGAATTCATCTCGTCCCACGGGTTTCGTCACATAGTCAAACGCCCCCAATTTCATCGATTCTACGGCTGACTCGATTGTCCCGTGACCCGTTATCATGATGACAGGTAAATCGGGGTGAATTTCCCTAGCCCTCTTCAAGAGTTCGATGCCATTGAGATCTTCCATCTTGATATCGGTGATGAGGAGGTCAAAGCTCCTCTCCTTTAACAGCTCCAGGGCACCGAGCGGTTCACCCTTTGCAACCACTTCGTAGCCCCCCTTCTCGAGATGGGCGCTAAGAATCTCCCTGAGACTGTCGTCGTCATCGACGAGGAGGATTTTACTTTTTGAGCCTTTCATTCTACTTTCCTGTTTTTCTCATCACTTTTCCCTGTTCCCCGGTCACTGATCACTTCTTCCCCGGTAAAGATATCCTGACCGTTGTCCCCTTGCCTTCCTCAGACGCGATATCGATCTCCCCACCATGCCCTTCGATAATCCTTTTGGTAATAGTCAGGCCGAGACCTGTCCCCGAATCACGGGTAGTGTAAAAAGCCTCGAAAAGTTTCGGCATCGACTCCTGAGGGATCCCCACGCCGGTATCCGTAAAGACAACCTCTATCCCCCCCCACGAATCTGATGTCTCTATAGTCAAACGATCTCCATCTCCCATGGCATGGATCGCGTTCAAAATGAGGTTCATGAAGGCCTGGCGGAGCTGATTCGGGTTGGCATCTATTACCGCAAGTTCAGAATCGTAACTCGACTCAACCACTATGCCTTTCTGTGATGCGATTCTCTCGAAAAAGAAAAGGAGATCTTCTAAGAGTTCGTTGATGTCTACAGGTACCAATTGTTCTTTGCGGGTAGAGCCGACCCTGGTAAAACTATCGATGACCTCGTTTAGACGATCCACCTCCTTTGCCAGGATCTCCGAATACCGGAAACCGTCGTCTCCTTCCTGGAAACTGTCAGACAGGATCTCGGCAGCACCCTTGATCGAACCCAGGGGATTACGTATCTCATGGGCCATCATGGCGGACATTTCCCCCAGGAGGGAGAGCCTCTCGGACTGCCTGAGCTCATCCTCACGCTGAACGAGCATGTTTGTCTTCTTTTCTAGTTCATTTAGAGAGTCCTGCAGCTTCTCCCCTGTCTCTTCCAACTTTTCCCTGTACCTCCTTTCTGTAGACACCAATAAACCTGTAATCGCCCCAACAGCATTATAGAGAACGACTTCTGTCACCATGTTGATGTTGCTCGCTACAAATCCGCCCCAATCGAGGAAGATGTGAGGGACGAATATCAGGCTGACCAGAACCGAGATAGTAATCCCCCCTCCCAGACCGTAGAAGAAAGCCCCCAGGATAATGGGGATATAGTAGAGGCGATTGTATACCTCATGATAGACGGGATTACTCGTCGGGGTAGAATAGTGTAATACCGTAATAAACAGGATAATAATGGCGACAAGGAAGGCTCGATTGAAACCGGGCTTCTCTCTCTTCTCAGGCATCAGTCTTCTCCGAGGACTTCACCGATTGAAGTTTCGTAAGGTGGCGAGAGGATCCCCTTATCGGTAATGATCCCCTTGATCAGCGATGCCGGAGTCATATCGAAGGCCGGGTTGAACACTTTTACCCCTTCCGGAGCGGTTCTCTTACCGAAACCTTCGGTCACTTCTACTGGATCCCGCTCTTCGATCGGTATTTCTTCCCCACTCATGATATTCGTGTCGATCGTCGACCGGGGGGCGGCGACATAGAACGGCACCCCATGTTTCTCCGACACTATGGCCAGTGAATAAGTTCCGATCTTGTTTGCGACGTCGCCGTTCCTCACGATCCGGTCGGCGCCGACTATCACCATGTTCACCCCCTTCGTACGCATGACATGACCGGCCATGCTGTCACATATCAGCGTCACGTCAATCCCCGCCTCCATGAGTTCCCACGATGTGAGACGGGCTCCCTGAAGAAGTGGTCGGGTCTCGCATGAGTAAACACTGACCTTTTTCCCCATCTCAGTAGCGACATAAATTCCAGACAGAGCGGTCCCAAGCTCGCTTGTAGCCAGACCTCCAGCGTTACAGTGTGTCATCAGTGTATAACCGTCCTGGATCAGGGGCTCGGTAAATTCGCCAATTCTCCGGCACATCATGCGATCTTCTTTCAGGATATACTGTGACTCCGCTTTGAGGATCCCCAGTATTTCCTCGTTGGCTTTGCCCCGGTTCTCCAGGGCTACCCTCTCCATACGATCGAGGGCCCAGAAAAGGTTTACAGCCGTAGGTCTGGTTGACGCCAGGGAGTCCTTTACCTCACTCAACTTCCCGAAAAAGGCTTCACTGCCGAGACCGGTATGCGGCATGAGACCCAACACTAAACCCATCGAAGCCGCTACACCGATCGCGGGTGCGCCCCTGACCTGAAGGATCCTGATGGCATGAGCAAGCGCCTCCACATCGGTCAGGTCGAGGTATTTCAGTTCAAGCGGCAACAGGGTCTGATCGATCATCCGCACGCTGTTCCCATTCCACTCAATCGTCTTTACCGGCATCATTTTCTCCTTATAGACACATTTACGGAATCCACGTCATTCCGACTTGTCCGGCTCCTCAGTCATTCCAGCTTGTCCGGAATCAGTTCCAAACCGATTCCCGACTCGTTCCACTCGCGGGAATGACGGAGAGGGAGGGCATTCCGGCTTGTCCGGCTCCTCAGTCATTCCAGCTTGTCCGGAATCAGTTCCAAACCGATTC
>CAYTWO010000032.1:0-6653 GCA_964442125.1 uncultured Gemmatimonadota bacterium | reverse complement strand
CTTGTCCGGCTCCTCAGTCATTCCAGCTTGTCCGGAATCAGTTCCAAACCGATTCCCGACTCGTTCCACTCGCGGGAATGACGGAGAGGGAGGGCATTCCGGCTTGTCCGGGGCCTCAGTCATTCCAGCTTGTCCGGGGCCACGTCATTCCGGCTCGTCCGGAATCGAACGACATGCAATGGTCCGTTCAATCAATCCTTCTTAGCCCAGGGCAGCAATACTCATAACCCAGATTCCGGAGCAAAGTCAGCAGCCTTGCCACAGGGAGTCCGACTACATTAAAATAACATCCCTCGATTCGCTCCACCAGAGTCGAGCCTTTTCCCTGTATCCCGTATCCCCCTGCTTTATCGAAAGGTTCACCGGTGGAGATATAATTAGAGATCTCAGCCCTCTCAAGCCCCCTGAACTTGACGGCCGTGACTTCATCACCTGTGATCGAAAGCTCCCGCCCGGGAGCCAACAGGGTCAGCCCGGTATGGACGTGATGCCACTTTCCGGAGAGCTGTTCCAGCATTACCCGCGCCTCATCTTCCGAGCCCGGCTTACTCATGACCGTATCTCCGAGCACGACGATCGTATCGGCAGATAGAACCAGTTCCCCACCTACCTTATTGGTGGCGGCTATAGCCTTTCTTTGCGAGAGATGTCTCACCAGTGGGATTGGTTCCAGAGGAAGATCTTTTTCGCTGATATCGGGTTTGAAGACTACATGCTCAATCCCGAGCATTCCCAGGATTTCGCTTCGCCTGGGCGATCTCGACGCCAGAACTATGGGGGGAACTACTTCTGATCGATATCCTTGGAGTGATGGCAAATGGTCTGTCTGCTTTTTTTAATTTTTAGGTTACCGCTCCAGAATCAACGTCACCGGACCATCGTTGATCAGGTTGACTTTCATCATCTCGCCAAAAATCCCTGTTTCGACCTTGACCTCCCTACTCCGCAGCAGGTCGAGGAAAGTATTGAAGATCACACTCGCCTGATCTGAGGAAGCCGCCTCGACAAAACTGGGCCTCCTCCCCTTTCGACAATCCCCGTATAAAGTGAACTGGGAGATAACCAGGATCTCTCCATCCACATCGAGCAGGGATCGGTTCATCTTTCCGTCGTCGTCGGAAAAGATTCGGAGGTTGACACACTTGTCCGCCAGCCACTCCATATCCTCCACGTTCTCATCTCCGTTGATCCCGATCAGAAGAAGCAGCCCCGGACCAATTTCACCTACTATACTATCATCCACCACGACGGAAGCTTTTGTCACTCTCTGCAGGACGATCCTCATACGCCGCTCACGCTACCTGGAAAATCTGTTGAGACAGTTGTTTCCGTTTATTCAACGGTAACACTTTTGGCAAGATTCCTGGGTTTATCTACATCGCACTCTCGAAGGACCGCGATATGATATGCCAGGAGCTGAAGAGGAGCAATCGTCAAGATCGGGGCAAGGATGTCGAGGGTCTTCGGGACAGTGATCACGTGATCGACCAGCTTCCCGATATTATCATCCTCCTCGTTGGCCACGGCAATTATCCTGCCACGCCTGACCTTGACCTCTTCGATGTTGCTCAGAACTTTGCTGTAAACGGAATCCTTCGTCGCGATCACAACAACGGGCATATTCTCGTCGATGAGTGCGATCGGTCCATGCTTCATCTCGGCGGCCGGGTATCCTTCGGCATGTATGTAGGAAATCTCCTTGAGCTTGAGTGCTCCTTCGAGCGCCACCGGGAAGTGATATCCTCTGCCGAGGTAGAGAAAATTCGAGGACTTATAATATTGATGCGCAAGATCTCGTATCTCGTCGTTCTTCACCTCTAATATCTTTTTGACGCGCGACGGGATCTCCAGTAATGCCTTAATGATTTTCTGACCCTCCTCCACGGGGAGGTTACGCAACCGGCCGAAGAGAAGAGTCAATATAAGAAGCGATACGATCTGGCAGGTAAACGCCTTGGTGGAGGCGACACCGATCTCGGGACCAGCATGGATGTAAATCCCGGCACTGGCTTCGCGGGCGATGGTGCTTCCGACGACGTTACAGACACCGATAATCCGGGCACCTTTTGCCTGAGCCTCTCTCATTGCTGCCAGTGTATCCGCAGTCTCACCCGACTGACTGATAACCACGACCAGAGTACGCTCATCAACGATCGGATTACGGTACCTGAATTCCGAGGCATATTCCACCTCGACCGGGATCCTGGCGATCTCCTCCAGCATATATTCCCCTATGAGGGCTGCATGCCAGGACGTGCCGCAGGCTGTAATGATGATCCGATTGACATCCCGCAGTTCGTTTTTCGTCAGGTTCAGGCCACCCAGCATGACGTTCCCGTCTTCGAGGACCAGCCTTCCCCTCATGGTGTTTTCCAGCGCTTCCGGCTGCTCGAAGATCTCCTTGAGCATGAAGTGATCGAACCCTCCTTTTTCGATCTCTTTGATGTCCCAGGATATCTCTTCTATCTCTTTGGTGACGGCTGTGTTCTCCAGATCTGTCGTAGAGTAACCATCCCTTGTCAGGACAGCCATTTCCCCGTCGTCCAGGTAGATGACCTGCTTCGTGTGGATGGCGATCGCGGAACAATCTGAAGCGAGGATCAGGTCTCCATTGGCGAGACCTATGACGAGCGGGCTTCCGAGACGTGCGGCGACTATTTTGTCCGGGTCCCTCGTCGAAATCACCGCTATTCCGTATGCTCCCTCTACACTCCTCAGAGCCTTCTGAACGGCTATCTCCAGGTTCCCTTCGAAATTTTCTTCGATCAGGTGAGCCAGTACTTCGGTGTCGGTCTCTGTCTTGAATTTGTGACCAAGTTCTATGAGTCTTTCTTTAAGAACGCTGAAATTCTCGATAATTCCGTTGTGGACGAGCGCTATCTCCCCGGTGCAATCGGAATGAGGATGAGCGTTCTCCTCACTCGGAAATCCGTGAGTGGCCCAACGTGTGTGCGCGATCCCAACGGTGCTGTTGAGGTTGAGTTGATCGAAATCATTCTCGAGTTCAGCTATCTTACCGGGTCTCTTGAAGGTGGAAAGCCCCTCCTGGGTGAGAACCGAGATGCCGGCGGAATCGTAACCCCTGTACTCAAGCCTCTTGAGACCCTCCAGGAGAATTTTTTTCGCCTGTCGTGATCCGATATATCCAACTATCCCACACATTGATCTGTTCCCTTTTTATCAGGGGCTCTTCCCGAGATCAAACCTTTAATTTCATTTACCAGCTTGGTAGCTCTCTCCCTGTCTTCCGCTTCGGCGATGATTCGAACTATCGGTTCCGTTCCCGACTTCCTGATGTGGACCCACTCCCGTTCCCATATCAGCTTCAATCCGTCCACTTCGTCGATCGTCGCCCCCGGGCTTGCTTCCTTGATCACATTAAAATCGACATCTTCTTCACCGGTCAATTCCATTCTTTCCTTGACCATGGCATAAGCGGGAATCTCGGAGACGAGAGCGCTCAGATTTTTACCGGTATCGGCCATATATTGCAATATAAGTGCCACGCCCAGGGGGGCATCGCGTGTAAAATGGAGTTCCGGAAGAATCACGCCGCCGTTCCCTTCTCCACCGATGACCCCACCGATCTCCTGAAGACATCGTGAGACGTTGATCTCACCTACACTGGTCCGGTGAACCTCTACGCCGAATTCCTCCGCAATATCGTCTATCACCATCGACGTCGACAGATTTGTCGCCACGGGTCCAGGTCTGTTCCCGAGGACAAACCTTACCGCCAGTGCCAGTGTCATCTCCTCACCGAGCGGTCTCCCCGTCTCGTCTACGAGAGAAAGTCTGTCCGCGTCCGGGTCGTGAGCCATACCTGCATCTGCATGGTTTTCCCTGACAAATTCGGCCAATCTCCCGAGGTTTTCCGCCACCGGCTCAGGATTTCTCGGAAAGGCTCCGTCGAGTTCACAAAAAATCGGCAGAACCTCACAGCCTAAGCGTTCGAGGAGATCGGGTGTCATTGCCGATCCGGCACCGTTGCAGCAGTCAACGGCAACTCGGAACTTCCTCCTCCTGACTTTCTCGATGTCTATAAGGTCAAGGCCCAGAATAGATTCTATATGTCTGTCGATCCCCTCGGAAAAATGGCTCAAGCTCCCGTGACTCATCTCGGTATGTACCCCTTCCGTCACCTCCCGTACCTCGGCCAGGAATCTCTCCATGGCTTCACGGTCAAGAAAAGAGCCGTCACCGCCCACAAATTTGAACGCGTTCCACTCGATCGGATTATGGCTGGCCGTAATCGCGATGCCTCCATCGGCCCTCAACTGTGTTACCATCAGGAGTACGGTCGGTGTTGGACAGATACCGAGGTCGACCACGTCACAACCGGTAAAGAGAAGCCCGGAAAGAAGGGCGTGGCGGCACATCTCGCCAGAGGGTCTGGTATCCCGCCCTATGACTACCTTTCCTCCCCCTATGAATCGTCCAAAGGCGTGGGAAAGTGTAGAGATCAAACGCGGGTTAAACTCCCTGTCCACGCGCCCTCTCACACCCGACACGCCGATCATCAGCCCTTTCATATTCTAATAGATATATCGATAAATTGTTTCAAAACCTTGCTTTCTCGTAAACTCCGTAGAACGGAGGATATATATATTAGACACACCACCCTGTCAAGAAATTCTCACCCTTATCAAGAAAATATTAGTAACCGAATAAAGGGAAAGTTGGTTGATATCAGGTAGTTGAGGCGAAGTGAAATTACAGGTCAGGCACTCATATCGCTCGCCTTAACGACGTGAAGGCGGTTCCTCCCAGCCCGTTTCGCGTGATACATCGCCTGATCCGCCATCTCGAAGAATATCTCCATGTCACATTGGTGGGTGTACTCAGCAATCCCAAGACTCAGTGTAAGGTTGTCGATATTACACTTCTCGAACGAGATACGAATCCTCTCAGCAATTCGTGTTGCCTGCTCTATGTCGGTCTCTGGAAGGACAGCGATGAACTCATCGCCACCGAACCTGAAGGCGGAATCAACGTCGCTCCGGATGTTCTCGTGGAGGAGTTCCCCCACCTGGGCAAGGACCTTATTGCCCTCGATATGACCGAATTGGTCGTTGTATTCCTTGAAATTATCGATGTCTAATACGAATAAGGAGAGGGAATAGCCCTGACGATCAGCGCGATGAACCTCCCGGTTTAGAAGCCTGTAAAAATATCTCTGATTGTACAGGTTAGTGAGGTCATCCCGGATCGAGAGTTCATGAAGTTGTTTCTCCGTGTTGACCCTATCCGTCACATCCCGGATTACCGCAAGTTTCCCCAGCAGATGATCGTTGTCCCCCCGTATGTTCGATACCGAGACATCAACGGTTATATCGGAAAAGGCTTCCAGAATCGTGATCTCCTCCATGAAACTGGATGGTGCCTTTTCTATCGCGCTGAGGATACACCTGATCTTATTGTTGACTTTGGAAGATATGATCTCCCGACACGACATACCGATCATTCGGCTTCCTTCTATATTTAGGATATCCCTGGCTGCCTGGTTGACCTCTACGATCGTCCCACCCTTGTCGAGAACGATGACCCCGTCCGTCATGCTGTAGACCATGTAACGGTGCGCTATGGGGACGATATTGAAGAGTCCGTAACGGGAAATGGTCAGGTAAAAGGCAAGGGCAGAAACAGAAAACGTAATCGGGGTGAAGTCGTGGGTAGCCTTGGATACCCGGAGGATATAGAGGATGTGGACTGCAAGCGGTATTACCGCACCTGCAGACATGAGGAGTGACTGTTTCCTGTAATACCAATCCCTGTGCTGGAGGAAATGGACAAGATATAGAAATATCCCCACAACCATATAGAGGATGAAAAAGAACGCGTCCAGGTAGAAGAAAGGACCATAGGCGACGTTCCTCAATCCGATCTCCCTGAAGAAAAGGTGGTGTACGCCGTTGGTATAGAGGGCAACTAACGCGATGAGGTTGGGACCGAGGAGAATGAAGAACGAAGTGCGAAACAGCCTTACGTGATCGGCTCCCGTCGTGATATTAAGCGCGAGTGTCAGCCACAATACCCCGATGAACGTGATGCCGATGTACGAAAACTTCTTCCAGAACATGAGGGCTGCATTAGAAGAAGCAGAGATCTCGAAGATGGCCCCGAAATTCCATGCAAGTATAGCGAGGAGGAGAAGAGAAAAATTCGTATTGACTTCCGTCTTCTCCCCACTCAACAGGTGATTGAGAAAGACATAGAATACAACCAAGAAAGAGATAACGGACAAGGAGGATACCAGTGTAAAGTTATAAGCCACTTTCGCTCCTTCACTGGTTGAGATAAGAACCAACGAATCCCTACAAGAAGCCTGAAAGATCAGGGATTTCCATGGTAATCAAATAATATAAGTCGAATCTCTGTGTTGTCAACAACTAATGTGAAAAATATACTCTATAATATGACGACATTGCTTATCATTGTGCTGTAATCCCACTGATCGATTTTTATCCAGGGGGACCTGAGTTATAAATGACACACCTTTCCTCATTAAGTGACGGCGATAAGATAAACCTCGGGAGATGTCGAACCATTGCTCGATCGTTATTGAAGGGTAACCTCGAAAAATAGTATGCGGGTTTATAAAAATGGAGCCACCCGTCGGAGTCGAACCGACGACCGACGCATTACGAATGCGT
>CAYTWO010000031.1:0-24588 GCA_964442125.1 uncultured Gemmatimonadota bacterium | reverse complement strand
AACCGAGAAGCCGGGGTACCCACACGAAGTGTGGGTCGGGGATGCAAAGTTATGATGCTCTGTATGGCATAAGCAAGCGAAAGAAGGACAGGGGCCATATGAACACTGCCCCTGTGACATTTACATCTCACGGGCAAATCAGAATATTTCATGTTGTCATCCCGAATCTTGGGGTTTATATCCGGCTAATTTTTCATGCCATACTTTACCACTCGATTCTAAGCCTGTCAAGAAGTATTCGCGTCCTAAGGACGGTGAGGTAAAGAGGTCCTGAAAGAAAATCAAGTGTGAGAGACAGGAATAGTATGACCTGACTATCCCTGCTCCTTGGCCATAAGCCTCACGAGAATGGCTTTTTGAGCGTGGAGACGGTTTTCCGCCTGCTGGAAGACGACCGACCGGGGACCGTCTATGATCTCGTCTGTGATCTCCTCTCCCCGGTGAGCGGGAAGACAGTGCATGACTATGCCGGATTCACAGGCCGCCATGAGCTCAATGTTTATCTGGTATGAATGGAAGACCTTCTGCCTGATCTCGCTTTCCTCCTCCTGTCCCATACTTGTCCACACATCCGTGTAAACGACATCGGCATCTCTGACAGCTTCAACCGGGTCCCTAATCACCCGAAACCTCTCCCCCGCTTCCAATGCTCCTCTCTCGACGATCTGCCCGTCAGGATCATAGCCCTCTGGACATGCGATATCCAGTCTAATCGGGAGGCGCAAGACCGCGTTGACCCATGAGTTGGCCACGTTATTCCCGTCTCCGACATAGGCCACCTTCAGCCCGTCGAATCCCCCCTTAATTTCATGGATTGTGAAGAGGTCCGCGAGGACCTGGCAGGGGTGCAGGAGATCGGTTAAACCGTTTATGACCGGGATCGACGCATGCCT
Source organism: uncultured Gemmatimonadota bacterium (assembly GCA_964442125.1). GTDB lineage: Bacteria > Gemmatimonadota > CAZMKB01 > CAZMKB01 > CAZNLH01 > CAYTWO01. Next base: position 23,695 of record CAYTWO010000031.1, on the reverse strand, counting down.
GGCCAGTTCATCGACATCAGCCTGAGCGAAGGTACGGATCATGATCCCATCGACGAATCGCGACAAAACCTTTGCTGTATCCGCGATCGTCTCTCCACGACCGAGATGAATGTCGCTGCTACTCAGGAAAATGGGATAACCCCCGAGTTGAACCATGCCGACTTCGAAGGAGACCCTCGTCCGCGTCGACGATTTTGTGAAGATCATACCGAGTATTTTCCCCTTTAGAGGCTTTTCATCGCTTGATTTCACATCCTCTTTTAGCCGATGGGTCTCCCCGATAATTTCGTGAATCTCATCTGTTTCGAGATCGAGAATGGAGAGGAAATCTTTTTTCACCGTTCAATCTCCTTCTTTGGCAGACCATGCTGAAAAACGTTAAGCAGCACTAAGGTCTGGGATGGGTCTTATCATAAATCTTCTTCAGCTTCTCCACGGTCAGATGGGTATAAATCTGGGTGCTGGAGAGGGAAGAGTGACCGAGCAGCTCTTTTACCGATAAGATGTCCGCACCCTTCTCGAGCAGATGGGTAGCGAACGAGTGACGGATCGCGTGAGGGGAGAGTCCCTTTCGAACAGCTACGGAAGAGAGGACTTTGCTGACGATTCGCTGGACCTGCCTCGCCGAAATCGCATTCCCGCGTTTCGTAATAAAAAGAGGTCCGGAGGCATTGTCACCCTGGTCCACCGATTTCAAGTATCGACGCAGAGCAAGCACTGCTTTGCTTCCTACAGGTATTATCCGTTCTTTCTTACCCTTCCCCATGACCTTGAGATTATCCCCGATGAGATCGACAGAATTGACCCGGAGACCGACGAGTTCTGAAAGGCGAATACCGGTTGAGTAAAAGAGCTCAACAATGGCGTGGTTTCTAAGGCTCAGAACATCGTCTGCTTCAGGGGTCTCGAGGACTATCTCCATTTCCTCTATAGTCAGAAATTTCGGGAGTTTCTTCTCCCCCTTCGGGGCCGATATCCCCACGGCCGGATTGCCATCCAGGACACCCTGTCGGCAGAGATAACGGAATAATGAGCGCAGTGCGGCGAGGTTCCTCCCGATAGAGGAACTCGCATATCCCTCCTCGACGAGGTAACCGAGGAATCCCCTGATATCACGACGGCCAAGTTCTCTCCATGAGAGATATCTATCTTGGGCATGAAGATATTCCGTAAACCTCGATATATCTGAACTATACGCCTCAAGCGTGTGCCTGGAGAATCCCCTGCTCGATTCGAGGTATTTAAGGAATTTTTCGACCTCTTTCGACATCCTCTCTACCTTCACACACCACCTCTCCCAGTTATAAGGGAGGAACCTGTAATCAGCAGTTTCTCACGGTCAGCAGCTACACCCCGACCTCACCCATCCACTTCCGGAGGTCTCCAAGAGACCTCTGGACGAGTCTTTTTCTCTTCTCCCTCTTGCCTCTTACACCTACCCCGAGTGGAGGAAGGAGCCCGAAATTGGCATTCATCGGCTGAAACTTTCCCGGATCCGTTCGGTTGAGATAACCGATGAGAGCGCCCAGCATCGTCGTCGGCGGTGGACAAACCGGACGGTTTCCACCTATGATCCGATATACGTTGATAGCGGCCATGAGACCGGTAGCCACGCTCTCGACGTATCCCTCGACACCCGTGATCTGACCGGCAAAGAAAATAAACGGCCCCTCTGATCCATATTCCCTATCGGGGGGAAAGGAGAGAAAAGGAGAAAGCACCTCAGGCGAATTGATAAAGGTGTTCCTGTGCATGCTCCCGTAACGGAGGAATCGCACCTTCTCGAGTGCCGGTATCAACCGGAACACCCTCTCTTGTTCGGGATAGAGGAGGCGGGTTTGAAATCCCACCATGTGATACATCGTTCCACCAAAATCTTCCCTTCTCAACTGTAAAACGGCATAGGGTCTTTTCCCCGTTCGAGGATCAACCAGACCAACCGGTCTCATCGGACCGAACCTTGGGGCATCCACACCCCTGCGCGCGATCTCCTCGATTGGAACACAACCGGAGAAAAACTTTGCTTCCTCGAAGGCGTGAGGCTCCACCACTGATGCCTCTACAAGTTCCCCGTAAAAGCTCAGATATTCATCTTTGGTAAGTGGGCAGTTGAGATAATCTCCTTTTTCGGCGTGATACCTGGATCCGTAAAATGCCCTGGTGATATCGATCGAGTAGGCTTCGAGCGTCGGCGCGATCGCATCATAGAAATAGAGGCTCTCCTCGCCAAGGAGGTCGGTAATTTTACATGCCAGTGGTTTGCTCGTAAGGGGACCGGTGGATATTATCGCTATCGGTTTACTTGGATGGGAAGTGACCTCGACACGTTCCAGTCGAATACCAGGATGCCCTTCGACCTTCGCCGTAACATCGACCGCAAAGTGGTCTCTATCTACTGCCAGTGCTGTTCCAGCAGGGATACGGTTCTTTCTGGCAATTTTAAGAATCAGCGAATCGAGCTCATCGAGCTCCGCCTTGAGGAGCCCCTGAGCGGACTCAAAAGTCTCTGATTTGAGGGAATTACTGCAAACCAGTTCCGCGAGGTTACCGCTCCTGTGAGCCGGTGTCATTTCCCGAGGTCGCATTTCCTTCAAGACAACATGGACACCTCTCGAGGCGAGCTGCCACGAGGCTTCACAACCCGCAAGACCTCCTCCGATGACTTCGACTTCATTGACTATGGGCGGAGACCTCTTCACCGCTTACAAATTCTTTCCCGCACTTGAGACACTTGTACTGCTCCGGCCTTCTCTTCCCCGCCACAATCGAAAACTGATAGTGGCACGATGGACACTCTTGGGACTGTGGTTTGCTCCACGAGGTAAACTTGCACTTCGGGTAGTTGGAGCAACCGTAAAACACCCTACCCTTCCCTTTCCTTTCGACAAGTTCACCGTCGCAGCCCTCTTCGGGGCATGGGACACCAATGGTCAACGACCTGGTTCCCTTGCAGTCAGGGTATTTGGTGCAGGAAAGAAAACGGCCGAATCTCCCACTCTTCAGGACCATTTCACTGCCGCAGATGTCGCACTTCTCCTCACGGGGCGGTGCTTCGTGCATTTCAGGTTCTTCCTCACCTTCAAGCCTCCGTGTATAGGAACACTGCGGGAAAGCTGTACAACCAATAAACCGACCAAACCTTCCCCTTTTGACCTGGAGCGGGGATTGACACTTCGGGCATTTTTCATCTATTGTGACGGGCTCCTTTGGAGGGAAGAGTGGTCGAATATTCCTGCATTCAGGATATTTGGAACAACCAAGGAGTGCTTCATCCTTCTTCCACTTGATGACCATTTTACTCCCGCACTTTTCACAAATCCAGTCTTCAGGGTCGGTCAACTTTTTCAGCTTCTCTTCCAGGATCTCCCCGATTTTGTTTTCCGCTCCCTGGAGAGATTTACTGAAAGGATCATAGAATTCCTTCAGGACATCCTGCCAGCTCATTTCGCCGTTTTCGATTCTGTCCAGCGAAGCCTCCATGTGCCGAGTGAATTCCACCTCAAAGATCACGGGAAAACTTCCCGTCAGAGCTTCATTAACAACTTTGCCGAGATCGGCGGGTACGAATTTTTTCTTCTCTACCGTAATATAATGCCTGTCTTTCAGGGTGCGCACGATCGAGGCATAAGTGCTCGGACGACCGATATCCCGAGATTCGAGTTCCTTGATCAGGTTTCCTTCCGTAAATCTCGGCGGTGGTTGTGTAAAGTGCTGCTTCGGCTCCAAGTTCTCGAGCAACAACTCCTCTCCTTCCCGCAACTCCGGCAGGATAACATCGTCACTGTTATCTTCACCCTTCCTGGCTCTATCTACACCCATGAGCTCCTGATAACCAGGGAAACGAAGGATGGAGCCATTTGCCCGGAAAAGGTAATCTCCAACCTGCATGTCCACGACCGTGAGGTCATAGACAGCGGAACTCATCTGACACGCCAGGAACCTCCTCCAGATCAGGTCATATAAACGAATCTGGTCTTTGTCGAGATATCTCTCGATCGACTCGGGCGTCCTTCTTACTGAGGTCGGCCGGATTGCTTCGTGTGCGTCCTGAACCCTCCTCTTCGACTTAAATCCCCTCGGTTTTTCGGGAAGGAATTCCTTCCCGAAATGTTCGCGGATGTAAGATCTCGCTTCCTCTACGGCAGAAGAAGCCATGCGAACCGAATCTGTCCGCATATAAGTAATCAAGCCGGCTCTTCTCTCCTTCTCCAGATCGATTCCCTCATAAAGAGACTGGGCGATAGACATCGTCCTTGAGGCGGGGAGACCGAGCCTTCTGGAGGCTTCCTGCTGGAGTGTGCTCGTAATAAAGGGAGGGGTTGGGTTCTTTTTGCGGCTTTTGCGATCGATCTTCCCGATGACGAATGGACCCTCACCGATATCCTGAATGATACTATCCGCCCCATCGGCATCCGGGATGGAGGGGTCTTCACCCCTTATTTTTACCAGTTTTGCCTCAAAACCATCTTCCTTTTCGGTGAGCAGATGCGCATGGATAGACCAGTATTCTTCAGTGACAAAACTGGAAATCTCCTTCTCTCTTTCACAGATAAGCCGAAGAGCAACGGTCTGAACCCTGCCGGCGCTTAGTTTCGGTTTGACCTTTTTCCAGAGAACCGGACTGATCTGGTAACCCACCAATCTGTCGAGTATTCGTCTGGCCTGCTGGGCGTTCACCTTCTTTTGGTCCACTTTACCCGATTTCTCGATCGCCTTCTCAACGGCTTCCCTCGTGATTTCATAAAACAGTACCCGGTGGATCCTTTCCTCTTCAAGCCCAAGCTTGTTAACGAGAAACCAGGCAATGGCCTCTCCTTCTCTGTCGGGGTCTAAAGCAAGATATATCTGGTCTGATCTCGACGCCGAACCCTTTAATTTCTTCAGGATCTTCTCTTTATCCGGGATCACGACGTATGTTGGTTCAAAGCCGTTCTCCACATCCACACCGAGTTCCTTTTTCGGAAGGTCCATTATGTGGCCACTGGAGGCCTCGATCTTGTACCGATCTCCAAGATAGCGACTGATGGTTCTCGCTTTTGCGCTCGATTCCACGATTACCAGTGACTTCTTTGCCATTCCCCACTCCGTTTACCGATTGTCAGAAACTGTCCTGGTCTGTTAAAACCTAACTTATCTTCATCATTAAAAACCCAGGGAACCGCTCAACCTCCCGTCTGTGCAGGTGTGTTAAGTTAAACATCCCCGCTTCGTGACGCAATACCCTTTTCAATCAAGCATCTCAAGCCTGTTCAATATCCTGACCGGTGAAACCCATGTTATGGATCTTGTCGATCACCCGATCAACAACATCTGCAATCTCCCTGCCATCCACATCGACAACCGCATCGCACTCCATATAAAACCGCTCTCTACCCGCGAGAAGTGCGGCAATAGATTCTTTTCCTCCTGTCTCTTTGCCCAATGGCCTCTTCTGCACGTTGTCGTTTCGGCTCAACCGTTTCATAACTTCATCTATCCCTATCCGAAGCCAGATTACATGTGCAGACTGCCGCAGGCGTTCCCTGTTTATCTCTCGGATAACGATACCCCCACCCGGCACAAGTAGTTGATTCTCCTTTGCAATGACTTCCCGCAAGATTTCGGTCTCGAGGTCCCTGAAGTGATTCTCCCCATATCGTGAGAATATCTCCGAAATCGTCATTTCCTCACGGTTCTCGATCAAAAGATCGAACTCGACAATGTCAAGCCCTGTCCTGGCCGCCACCTCCCTTCCAATCGTAGATTTCCCAGAACACATGAAGCCGACGAGGGAGACATTTCTCTTCTTCTCATCCCGACTCACCCTTGCCCCCCGGGAAAATTTTATTGATCCTCTTCAGATAGGCTTCCAGGCTCGAGCCTATTTCATCGATCGTGTCCCCTCCAAACTTCTCGAGGAGCAGATCAGCGAGGACCATGGCAACCATAGACTCACCAACAATACCCGCCGCGGGAACGGCACAGACATCTCCCCTCTCGACAGCGGCCACAGCCGGCTCCATGGTCTTCAGGTCAACGCTGGTCAGAGGATTCTTCAGGGTCGGAAGGGGCTTCATTGCAGCTCTGATCACAATTTCCTCGCCGTTGGACACCCCTCCTTCAACTCCCCCTGCCCTGTTGGTCTCCCTGTTAAAACCGGCAGCTCCTCTCCTGTCTCCGCAATCAGCAAGCTTGATCACGTCGTGCACGGAAGACCCTCTTAATACAGCGTTTTCGAATGCCGATCCGATTTCCACCCCTTTTACTCCCGGGATGGACATGACAGCACCTGCAAGGCGGCTATCGAGCCTCCTGTCCCAGTGGACATAATTACCCAAACCGGCCGGAGCTCCCATCGCTATCACCTCGAAAATCCCGCCGAGCGTCTCACCTTCATTTCGGGCCGTGTCAATCTCCGCACTGACCCTCTTCGACATCTCACCGTCCAGAAAGCGAACGGGGTCTGAATCGGCTTCTCCGAGTCTCTTCTCCCCGGACAGAACATCCTCTCTTATCCCGTCAAACCACCCCTTCCCTCCGACTGATCCAACGGAAACGACATGGCTTCCGATTTCAATTCGAAAAGCACTCAGAAACGCCTTGGTGCACGCACCAAGGGCGACCCGTGCGGCTGTTTCTCTAGCACTGGCCCTCTCCATGACATTCCGGACATCCTTAATCCCGTACTTCAGTGCTCCGGCAAGATCCGCGTGACCCGGTCGGGGACGGCTGATTTCTCCTCGATCGGTATAATCCTCCCTGCGCTGAGACATGATCCTCATCCACCTCTCACGCTCACCATTCGGGATATAGACAGCTATCGGACTTCCAATGGTCTCCCCGTGACGGACTCCGGAGAGTATAGCCGGTCTCTCTTTCCTCTCTCTCGTTCGTTCCCCCCTCCCGTAACCCATCTGGCGCCGTCTCAGTTCACCCTCCACATCTTCCCGTGAAATTCTCACACCAGCCGGCATCCCTTCAAGGACTGCGACCAGACCTCTGCCATGTGACTCCCCTGCCGTTAAATAACGCAATATGGAAGGCTCCTTTCATTAACGACCATTTTGAGGATAAGATTTCGAAATGTATCTCGTCGGTTTTACGTTATATATACAAAATCTATGCGAAACGACAAGATAAAAATGGGGAAATGATCAGGAGACAATGTAAGGAGTGACGAGGATCAGGAGATCTTTTTTCTCCAATCTGTCGCTCGAGAACTTGAAGAGATTTCCTATCAGTGGTATCTTCGATATGAAGGGTATTCCACGCCGTGACTTGACCGTGTCTACAGTTGTCAACCCCCCTATAACAGCTGTTTGACCATCCTCAACGAGGAGAGTCGTTTTCCCCTCCTGGGTCTGAAATTCAACGCCGAACTCTGTTGGAACCGCCACCGCGCTGCTTCGTTCCGCCTTCAAATCCATGATGATAGTTCTGTCGTTCGTGATATGCGGTGTAACCGTCAGTTTGATCCCGGTCTCGATCAACTCGATGCTGGCAGCTGCCTGAGTCTCCGCTCCCACATCCAGCACACGGATAGGCGTCTTCTCTCCCACAAAGACCTGGGCCTCAAGGTTATCCAGTGTTGTAATCTGGGGTTGAGCCTGAACATCGACCATTTGGTTTTCCTCGAGTGCCTCGAGGATGCCGGTCACGTTGGTCCCGGACTTGAAAGTCCCAAAAGTCATCTGAAGGAAGGGATCGCTTACAGCTTGTCCGGAAGTTACCTCTCCGTGCGTGTCGACCGTCGGGTCCATTACATTAGTGGCGTGCCAGTTGATACCGAGTTGTTTGAGATCAACGGTGTTGATGAACAGCAGCTTCGACTTGATCGTCACCTGTTCGGGTTTGACATCGAGCTGTGGGATCACATTCCTCACAAGTTCAATTCGCTCGGGGACATCGGCCACCACTATCGAATTTGTCTTGACGTCTGTCTGGACACGACCCCTCTCGGACAGCATCGACTGAACCGTCGGGATGATATCGGTTGCATTGATGTAATTCAGCCGGAAAACCGTCGGCTCCAGCATCCCGAGACTCTCCTCACCTCTGAGGACTTCCAATTTATCCACCCGATAGATGCCATCCTGAACCTCGACACCGTAGCCATTGGCTCTCATCAGGACGACAAAAGCCCTGTCCCATGGCAAATCCGAAATTTTTGCCGTTACTTTCCCTTGAACCTCTTTCCCAGCGACTATACTCACGTTGCTGAACTCCGAAAAGGCCCTTATGACAGCCCGGATATCCGCGTCGTGAAAATCGACGGTTATCTTTTTCCGATCGATTGGAGAGACTATCTCCATCGGTTTATCCTCGATAACCGGTTCCTCGACCTTCGAGATACTCTCCGCCTCTCCCGTATCCCAGGCGGCAAATTCACTCCCCGGATTGCTGAAAACGACGGTCAATCCCTTTTTCCTCGGAAAGATGGAATACATCATCTTTCTGGTGACATCGAGGACCACCCGGGTGATATCGTCTCTAAACTGACTCGTCCGAATCGAGCGTATCCCCCCTCGGTCCAGGTCGCGATATTCTTTACGGGGAAGATGGTTCCACGTCTGCATAAGGTCCACTACGATTCTTGGTGGAGAATCGAGAAAAAAATCATTGTAAGAAAGGGAATCCGTGCTATTTAGTGAGACCTCTGTCGCTTCACCCGAAGGACTGACGGCGATCCCTATGAGTTTTCCGCTTCCCCAAAGAGGTAATACCGGATAGATACAACAGATCAATAAGATGGACACTATCGCCCTGAGTAAGGTAGAGATCATATCGGTAATTCCTCCTTGACGAACAATTCCTTTACGACATTATGGATGACACCAAACTCAACGACCCTGAAGACCGCCGCATCTCTCCGGATCGCTACCAGGTTGGCACCCGCAATCTTGTCTCCGACCTTCATCATATATCCCCTCCCTCGACTATCCTCCATGACCGCCATACTGCTCTCTTTGTCCCAGAGGATACCAGTGAGTGTCAGGGCGTTCAGGGTCAAACCCTCCATTTCCCCACCCTCTTGCAGGAGTGGTTGAAACGGATCTTTGGTCTTCCTGGTCATGTAAGAATAATATTCTCTCGTATAGATCAAGGAAGGGGCTTGAGGTTCTCTTCCTTCTGACGTGTTCAGGTCACCCTCTTCCTCATTCCCATTAGTCGACGCAAGAACGAGTGCTTCCTTTTCCACTCCATCCCCACTCTCACTGAACCGGTCGAAAACACTTTCTGTGTTTTCTGTCTGATCGACCTTCTCACCCGTACAACCTGCCAAACCGATACCGGCGATAAAGATAAAAGTCAGCCAGGTCCTTCCCCGGGGTTTAACTGTTATTATCATTTCCCTGTACGTTCTCAACTTTGTCTATCTCTGGAAGTATAAAAGTCGACAGCTCAAAATTGGCTACGACCGATCTTTCCCCCCTTTTGTCGTCTATCCTCTGCGAGACGAGCATCATCCTCGACGCCTTCACAACCCTTGGAGAGTTCCCGACCTTCGACAGAAATCGACCGATGTCGTGATATCCTCCACGTACGGACACTTTGTAAACCTGTTCCCTGTACAGCTGGCCTTCCCTCGACTCTGCAGGTTCGAACAGGATCGCATATATTCCTGACCGTATCCCTTTCCGTTCGACCATCTCCAGGAGATCAGGTACCTCTTCCGCTGTTGGCAACAATCTCTCCAAGATCTTGAGCTGATCTTCCAGAGAGCTCAACTCTATCTTCAACTCTTCGATGTCGTGGAGTTCCACTCTCCGCCTGGCATTCTCCACATGTCTCTCCACCCGATGGAGCCGTGTCTCGAGTGCCTGAATCTGTTCCGTCTGTTTCCGGTATACTAGAGAATAATATACATAGAAAAGACCTGTAAAGAGTATCCCGGCAAGGATTAATTTTTGAGCTCTCGGATCCTGAAAGTCAAAGGCCAATATTCTCTCCTCCAACGATAATGCTGTCGCCAGACATAGAAATAAAATCCGTCAGATACACATCCCAGACATCCAGGTCCTCTCCACGCTGGAGAGAAAACCCTCCTCCCAGATCGAGGAAGCCATTTCGATAGACCATCAACACCCTCGCATCACCAACAAACTGAGGAAATTCGACACTGAACGTCCCCTCTCCACCAGGCTCCGGTGTGTCTGTGATCTGCAAATAGCCCAGGAAAATCCTTGCATTGTAAACTCCATCCTGGTCCGTTGTAACCGAAACATCTCCACCCAGGTATGCAAACTCAGAGGCTGGATCTGACTCCACCCATACTAAAACACCCGGGACTCCGGTCGGGTCAGTTATTGAATTCAACACTCGACCTGTTACAACGGCATAATTGTCCGTGTTCTGAACTTTGCTGCAACTATTGAAGAAGATCAACATACCGGAGACGAGAAGAAACAGAACAGTTCTAATCTTCAATATCTTTTCCATGATTTCTTTTCACCTCCTGAGATCCAGGAAATAATGAAAGAGTCAACTCGAGCAATCAAACCCACCCTATCACTCTCCTTTTTCTGCTCTGCCACCCAAAGATACTTCACTTACGGGCTCTTTGTTGTAATAACACTCTATGGCGAAGGCCATCGTAGATATTTTGTCGATCTGGAATTCTTTCGTGCTTATCAACCTTACTTCGTCAATGTAACGAAACCTCTCAAGTCTCCTCATATAGTTTGCCACCTCGATATTCGAAAAAGATATCCCTTCTACTCGGAAGATAAGGTTCGGAAAGGAGGATATCGTTTCGAGACGTGTCAACCAGGTTACCGATGGCAAGGCGTCATTTATACCAGCCATCAATTTTGACCATAGATAACGGTTCTGGTCGACTCGGCTGATGATTTCGATCCGTTGGCGTATCCAGTCTTCCCTCTCTTTTATATCATTGATCAATCGAATAGATTCCGCATACTGGATGGAATCCGCGACTGCTACCTGAATTTCATCCCCGAGCTGGTTTACCTTGTGCCTCTTCACGAAGTACGAGGAGATTGCCAGGACAAATACAATCCCGACCAGGATAGAAGGCAAGATAATCGCACGATCTTTGAACGATAAGGAAAAATCGAACTTGGGAACTAATCCCTTGAATATCTTTTTTCTTCTGGGACCTGGGAACAGGTTGATTTTCAACATCTAAACGGTTCCTCTACCGAAGACCGAGTCCAACAGCCTGCATGAAGATTGGAGATATTTCCTCAAGTGGCTCCCCACGCAGCAGGTCTTCTCTTACTCGAATTCCCCGCAACGGATTGGCAATTTCCAGGGGAACTTTCAGTTTATCCTCAAGAATATCGATCAGCCCGGGGATTCTGGCACCGCCACCACTGAGATATACCCGTTTCGGCTTTTCTTTTCCCCCCATGGTCTTTAAATAACTGAAAGTTCTCGTCATCCCAATAATGAGGTCCTCGGTGCCCGCCGAGATCAGTGGTTGAATTTCTTCATCATCCACTCTCTCTGGAAATATTCCCATGATACATGATTCCGCGTCTTCCGGTGATATCCCCGATCCTTTCCTCAACTTATCCACAAAGACCGTACTCCCAAAAGGGATATCCCGAATGAAGAGGGGAACTCCATCCCGAACCAGACTGATAACCGTTATATCCCTGCCGATATTCAACAGACAAACGACTTCACCAGTGACTTCGGGATAATTTAATTCGAAGGCGTTCTGTATGGCGAAGGCATCGACATCCACGACGACCGGTTCGAGACCCGAATCGAGCACAAGGTCTATACGCGATTCCACGTTCAATTTCTTCCCGGCTACCAGCAGCACATCCATTTGCTCCCCTTCACCCCCTGAATTGAGGATGTGAAAATCGATATAAACATCATCGATATTAAACGGTATATGTTGCTCGGCCTCCCACTTTATGATCTGTCTGACCTCTTCTTCGGTCATCCGATCCATCTCTATCCGCTTGACTATGACCTCCCTCGTCGACATGGCAATGGCAGCCTCTCGACTTTCGATCCCTGTTGAGCTCAATAGAGATTGAATCGTCTCTACAACCAATCTCGAATGAGATTTTTTTACATCATTATCTGTAGGCTGAAAAAGTTGAGCTAACCCAAGATTGATCAGCTCGATCTGTTCATCACCACGGCGGAGTTCCACAACTTTCACCAAGTGGCTGCCTATGTCGAGACCCAGTTTACCCTCTTTTTTTCTAAAGAAAGCCATTTAAACACTCTCATAACATGCTAATATTCTTAAAGTTACAGCAAGTATATTGATATTGAATCGTTTTGTCAAGAAAAAACAATGGGCACTCTTAAAAGTACACAATATAGAGTATGCTTGCGTGCCTGATCAGCCTTATCAGATCAACTTTCTCTGCACTTATTACTTTATTTACTATATGGCAAGGAATGTGCCGACTTGGCCTGGTACTACATATCTCTCTTATTCTTCCTCCTGATTATCAGGTTCCTCCTGAGAGAACTTTACACCGTAGTAAACTCAATCGGTCATAGCAAGTTAGTTGAATCATAAAGCCTTGACAGGCAATACAAAAGAGGTTTAATATTAGAATATCTCAAAGTATCGTCGAAGTAACTATCCTCACTTTATCTTGAGAATTACAGAGACGTTTTAATAAAGCAATGTCCGAACAGGAGAAAAAAGAATACAAACCCGCTGATATCTTTGAAAATTTTGTTAATAGTCTGAAATCAGTAGCGCTTTCCCCTGCAAAATTTTTCGAAGATATACCTCCTTCCGGAAGGTACAGGAATCCGGCATTTTTTCTGCTATTTTGCCATTTTATAGCCGGAATCTTATCCTTTTTGACCGATGGTAGTGTCCTGGACTTTATCGGTTTCCCAGCCTTCGGGATCATGTCAGCTATTATCGTATCATTGATTATCGACTATCTGAGGAGAGAGGTCTTCAATACTGCCGGAAGCTATGAGAAATCTTTCCAGATAATCTCTTACAGCAGCTGTGTTATCCTCATTTCATTCGTTCCATGGATTGGATTCCTCGCGGCTTTCTACGGTCTTTATCTGATTGTCACCGGGATCCAAACGGTCTACTCGATGACGACAGGGAAAGCAGTTGTAACCGTCATTTTGACTCTCCTCGGCATGAATCTTCTGCGCTTTGTCTTCCCGTGGATCGTCTCGATATCACCATTTGGCCTTTTTTCGTGAGTAGTGTGGGGCGGATAGACAGAGTGGATTAAAGGCGGGGATTTCAACTACAGATCAATTCCGTATTCCTTGATCTTATAGAGTAGAGCCCTGTGGCTGATTTCCAGGATCTTTGCTGCCCGGGTCCGGTTCCCATTAGTCTTCTGGAGGGCTTTTCTAATCAACTCCTTCTCCAATACTCTGCTCGAGCGTTTGATGGAGAGCTCACTTCCATCGAAGCACAGCTTTTCATTTTCCTTGGATTCTTTTACTTCACTCGGGAGGTCATTTAGATCCAGCCTATCTCCCTGCATGAAGATCATCGCCCTCTCGATCGTATTCTCCAATTGCCGGACGTTACCGCGCCATGGGAAATTGACGAGTGTATCCAGGGCTTCCTGTGTCAACCCCTTGACCTTCAAGCCCAGGCGATCGTTGAAGCGCTGGATGAAGTGGTCGACCAGAAGCGGCACATCTTCCTTTCTTTCTCTGAGAGTGGGAAGGGAAATCGGGAGGACATTCAGGCGGTAGAACAGGTCATCCCGGAAGTTCCCCTCGTTAACCTCCTTTTCAAGATCTCGAGTCGTCGCCGCAACAACCCTCACATCTACCTTGATCGCTTTCGTATCTCCAACCCGACGTATCTCTTCGTCCTGTAGGACCCTGAGGAGTTTGACTTGAAGGATTACGGGTAATTCTCCTATCTCATCCAGCAAGATGGTCCCCTTATCAGCTTCTTCAAAGAGACCCGCCTTATCCCTGGTAGCGTCCGTAAAGGCGCCTTTTATGTGACCGAAAAGCTCGCTCTCGAGAAGGTTCTCCGGAATAGCACCGCAGTTCACGGCTATGAAAGGTTTATCAGCTCTTCGACTGTTACTATGAATTGCCCTTGCAACCAGCTCTTTACCCGTTCCACTCTCCCCTGATATCAGGACTGTCGATTTATAATCAGCGACCTTCTTGATCATCTCGAAGATGGACAGCATCGTCTGACTCTTTCCAATAAAATTCTCGAAACTGTAATCCTTCTTTATCTGCTCCTTGAGGAGGATATTCTCTCTCTTTAATCGCTCCCTTTCTTCGGCCTTCTTCAACGTCAGTATAATCTCATCCGTCTTGAAGGGCTTGGAGATATAATCATATGCACCTAGTTTCATTGCTTCTATTGCAGTGTCGATGGCCCCATATGCAGACATCATGATAATCGTATCATTGCCGTTATTGCTGTTCAATTTCCTGAGGAGGCCCAGTCCGTCCAATTTAGGCATTTTTATATCACAAAGCACGAAATCGTAGTTATCTTCTCTTATCTTGATCAGCGCCTCTTTACCATTCACAGAGGTATCGACGTCATACCCTTCTTTCCGAATGATCATGGTCAGCATGTTTCGGAGATTTTCTTCATCATCAACTACAAGGACACGTTTTTTTGTCATGTTTCACTCCGATAATTGCGGTTCTCGTTTTTCCGTCCCGCTTCACTCAAATCATTTTGAGCCTTGGTAATTGGCAGATAGAACGTAAAAGTCGATCCTTGACCCCAGACACTTTCTACCCGGATCAATCCGCCCATACCTTTGACGATCCTCTCACAAACAGCTAATCCCAAACCAGTCCCCCGCTCCCCGGCCTTATCCTTCAAGGTAAAGAATGGATCAAAAATCTTTGAGAGATCTTCCCTCTTGATCCCTTTTCCTGTATCGGCGACCTCGACGAAAATGACCTCCTGTCCTTCCTTCAGTTCGACACGTCGATCCTTTTGACCAATTTTCTTCCTCATAGGAGAAAAATCCAGGTCCTGGGGATCTCCTTCTCTTCTTGATGGTTCCCTTATACTCATCTCCTGGTCCCGATATTTTGTTGTACCAGTCCTGACGGTGAGCACGCCACCCGATGGCATAGACTCTATCGCGTTGACAATGATGTTGATCACCGCCTGCTGATACTCACGCGGGTCACCCCTCAGATCCGGGACATCCAGTTTCAAGTGAAGCCTGCTATCGATACCAGAGAGGGCATTTTGAGACGAGAGGAGAGATACCGTTTTCTCTATCAATTCGTTGACTTTTATGACTTCATTTTTGATTTTCCCCTGCCGGGATAGATCAAGCAGACCAAATATAATCTCATTGATACGGTTTGTCTCTTTTTCTATCTTGACGAGCAATTCTTTCGCTTCATCCCCTGAGACCTTCTTTTTGATGACTTCCAAATAGCCGTAAAGTGCCCCGAGCGGATTCCCGATCTCATGTGCTACACCCGCGGCAAGTCTCCCAACCGTTGCCAATTTTTCGGTCCGGAGCATATGGTGTTCCGCTTGATTCAGCTTCTTGTTGATTTCTTTCAGTGATTTGACGTACCTTACCATCTTAATCCGGTTCTCACGCAATTCGGTCATCATATTGTTGAACGAACTTGCCAGTTTTCCGATCTCGTTTCCTGATTTGATCGACAACTCTTTTTCGAGGTCTCCATCCCCGACCCTTTTCGTGGCCGCGAGGATCTCTCTTATTGGATTTACCACTTCATGACCGAGAGAATAAGAGATCACTACTACCATCAACAAGGAGAAACAGGCGAGTAGAATCAGGATATTCCAGTTGTAATGGATTACCCCATCTCTAACCTCAGTGATGTGACTGACTATCTGAATGCCACCCACAATTTCACCACCAGATCTCACCGGTGCTGATATAACAACTTCTCCCCACGGGACCTTCCAGAAACCTGCTTTGCTTTTGT
Organism: uncultured Gemmatimonadota bacterium; assembly: GCA_964442125.1. Classification (GTDB taxonomy): domain Bacteria; phylum Gemmatimonadota; class CAZMKB01; order CAZMKB01; family CAZNLH01; genus CAYTWO01. Next base: position 7,822 of record CAYTWO010000031.1, on the reverse strand, counting down.
TGATCCTCGTGACCAGACGCCGGCTTTCCATCGCCTCTTTAACGTCCAGAGCACCGTTTTCCCCCGGTGCCATACCGTCGCCATCTCCCACCCATAAAAGATTTTTCCCGTCAGGACCAAACACTCCGGCCTCTTTGAAAACCCCACCGTCACGGTAACTAGTCAAGATTTCCCGTAAAGATCCAATTTGTGAAAGCCCTGATAGGTCAGAATCCGTATCCAACCTGCCTTCCAGATTATCGAGGAGCGATTCCACCAATCCCCTCTTAGCCTCGATTCGTTGTACGACTACACTCTCTCTCGACACGTCGAAGAGTAGAAAGGCCATCATGACAAGCATCATAGCCACAAACAGGAAGAGGTTTAGAGCAATCTCTCCCTTTAGCCCAATGCCTGGAAGCCTGTTCATCAAATATTCTCCATGCCAGATACCAATTCGACTCTTATCGCTACCTTTATCACAAACTCCGGGATACAATTAAGACATTCACTCCTAACTTCATTAGCAAGAAGGATGCCTTATCTGCAGAGAGTACACGCCCTGGGGTATTTTTCGCTTTAACTCCCTGTATAGACGCTTGAGAGGTCTCTTGGTGGGTCAACAGACAAATAGTATGGTGAGAGAATAATACTGGAACCGACTGAAAAAAAACCGGTTGGTAGGATATTCTTTCCCAACCCACCCCCTTTACATGCAGATAAACGGAGGCCCCGCTGTTCCAGCGAGGCCTCTCGTTCGCCTTTGCTCTTGCTGCCTTGGATCGACTCCAAGCCTTATTACGAGCAATACTCCTCAGTCAACATTGGTGTGTTGCAGGTCTCCTACCTCGTCAATCGTCCAGATATCATTCTGGCCATCGTTGTCGATGTCTCCTGCAGCCTGGGCCGTGAAAGCACTGGCGGTAGCGCTTGATATGGAATAAGCGTACCTGGTCGTTCCTTTCGGATAAAATCCGAGCTCCGCCCAGCCAACCGTCCCGTCATAGAGGCCCGCAGCGAGGGCTCCCGACGGTGCCACGTAAGTATCATTCTCCGCGCGATACGCTTCCTGGAGGACCCACAACTCGCCAAGATTAGACTTGGCCTCCGTGGTCTTCGCTCTTTTCTGCATACCGATGAAATTGGGAATAGCAATAGCGGCGAGGATACCAACAATAGCCACCACGATCATGAGCTCGATCAGGGTAAAACCCCGTTCCTTCTGACGACACATCATCTCCAAACTCCTTTCCCCTTGATTTAAACAATCATGGACCCAATTTTGGGTCAAGAACCGAAAGCGCCTCAATGGGATGGAATAAGCAAAGTACATGCCAGGACCTTCATGAAATCGTGAAGGTCAAGATTGCGACACCTAACAGATTGACAAGCTTGCAGTTAGGATGTTTGCATCAAAATTGTGCTCTTGTAAGGGTCAATTTATTTCCCAAAAAAAGGTTACTTTTTTTCCATAAAGTATGAAAATAGTTGTAGAGAACCGCTCAAATCAGGCTAAAGGTTCTCCTGCTCGACCAGTCCGGCTTTTTTACCGTTTTCCATTCGGGCCGGCTTGGTGACAGGAAAGGAGAGGATAAAACAAGCACCTTCATCTTTTCTATTGTGGAGTACGATCTTCCCGCGATGTGCGTCCACTATCCTGTGAACAATTGCCAACCCCAGTCCACTCCCTTCGCTCTTGGTTGTAAAGAAAGGATCAAATGCCTTCGAAGCGCCTTCGATCGAGAAACCGGGCCCATCATCTTCAACGAATATTTTTTGAAAGTTCGCCCTGCCTGCTGGATCGATCTCGTTTACCCCCCCCTCAAATCTGACACGAATACATCCATGTCCAATTATCGCTTCCGCGGAATTGATAAAGAGGTTGAGAAAAACCTGTTTAAGGAGTTCCGGATCACCCCAGACAACATCCTTCCCGTTACCATCAAATCCATCGAAGTCAATCGATATCCTCGATGCGATGTCCTGTCTGACCATGAGCAGGACTTTTACTTCTTCGACCAATTCAAGGAGGTCGATTTTTTTCCATTCCCGCACCTTGATCCTGGCAAACCTCAAATAGTCCTCCAGAAGTTGCGACAACCTGACGGATTCAACCCTGATCATGTCCAGCAGCTTTTTTCCTTCCTCTGGAAGGGAACTCCTGTCAAGCAGTTCCAGAGAACTGTTGATCGTCGCCAGTGGATTCTTTATTTCATGTGCCATAGTGGCTGACAATTCAGTCAGGGCCTTGAATTGAAGGTTCCGTTTCGACATCTCGTCCAACTTTTTCAGGTGAGAGATATCTTGAAAAATAGCCGTCACTCCCAGGATCGTTCCGTTCACGTCCTCTAAATAGGAAGTACTGACCCCGAGATCTACTTTCTCCCTGCCATCACCTCCATGCAGGATAACCTCAGCTCGACTCACCGGAATGTTCTCCTGAATTGTCTGATCTATCAACTTGTCCAGTGCCTCGTGCCGTCCTGAAAATACCCGCTCAATCGGATGGCCAACGGTATCTTTACTTTCCAGGCCCAGCAGCCTTAGACCTGCTGGATTGACAAAAATCAATCGCTTCGCAAGATCACAGGTCAACACTCCCGAGGGGATGTGATAGAAAATGTCGGTGGTTTCCATACTGAGGCGCTTTAACTCCTGGCCGAGATTGTGCACCTTATCACAAGCCCTGCGCAACCTCGAGTCGATGAAACCGATGATAAGCGCGACGAGATAGAAGAGGCTCAATGGAAAGAAGACATCTAAAATCGGGTGGCCTGAACCGCCCGTGATGAGAAATCCGCCCCTTTCAAAGTCACCAAACAATGGTCCTTCCCCCCAGAATCGCAGAATTCCTAACAGGAGGTAAACGAGGGAGGAAATAGTAGCCCACATCACCGCACCACTTCTCCTGAGAAGCATTCCCGCTTCCAGAATCAAGAGGATATAGAGGAAAGTAAATGGACTTCCAACAGAACCTGTGGCATCGACAATTGAAGAGATGACTGCCAGATCAAAGAAGAGATGAGAGTATATTTGAAAAATGACCGAGTTCTCTTTCCTGGCATAGAGATACTCGAGTAAGGAGAAGAATATCGTAACACCATAAAAGAAAGAAAGTCGAAGAGATAGAAAATGACTCTCCGGGCCGTATAGAATCGCCATTCCCGGCATGAGAATACCGGAGAGGATGACTATCCGTAAGAAAATTGCCCATCTCATGGTTTCTTTGAGATCTGGGAACTCTTTTCGATATGCAACAACCATCCGAAATCTTTATCCTCCGATAGCACTGGCCAGACGGAAAATTGGTAAATACATCGAAATGACCATCCCCCCTACTATCAGGCCAATTCCGACGATAAGGACCGGTTCGATAATGGACGTCAGGGTTTCGACTGCCACATCCACTTCTTCCTCGTAAAAGTCGGCAATCTTGTTGAGCATGTCATCCATATTTCCCGTCTCTTCCCCTACCCGAATCATATGGACGACCATTGGGGGAAAGGCACTGGACTTCGACAGGGGTTCGCTGATCGTATCTCCTGTAGCTATAGAGGATCGGGCAGTCATGACCGCCTCCTGAATAACCCGATTCCCGGAGGTCGTCGCTGTGATCTCCATGGCATCGAGTATGGCGACACCACTACCTAGTAATGTCCCCAGAGTTCTGGAAAATCGGGCAATCGATGCCTTCCTGAGGAGCTCTCCAATGCCGGGCAACTTAAGGCTCAAATTGTCAATCCTTAATTGCCCTTGATCTGTCTTGTAATACTTGTGAACGGCGTAGATCAAACCCGTCACAAAGAACAGCATCCAGGGCCATGCTGTCATCATGAAATGACTGGCGGCAATAGTGAAGCGCGTCAAAAACGGGAGGTCCAGACCCGATGACTCGAACAATTGCGCAAAGGTGGGTATAACAAAGACAAGGAGGAAGATGGTTACGCAGATCGCGACAAACATCACCACAGCCGGATAGATCAATGCCCCCTTGACTTTTCTTCTTACATTGTTGCTCTTCTCGATATACTCAGCCAGACGATGGAGAACTCGATCAAGAATCCCGCCTGCCTCTCCGGCAGAGACCATATTTATAAACATCGGTGTAAAAACCTTGGAATGCTTTGCAAGTGAATCAGAAAGGGTATTCCCGGCCTCCACGTCACTGCTTACTTCCTGAACGATCTTTGCAAGATGTTTGTTCTCCACCTGTTTCGCGAGAATTTCAAGACACTGGATCAGGGGAAGACCCGAGTTGATCATGGTCGCAAATTGCCTGCTGAAGACAACCATGTCCTTTCTCTTCACCCCGGTACCTATCGTGGGTAAGGTAACATCTTTCGATTTTGGTCGTATAGAGAGGACGATCAGGCGTTTCCGCCTTAATTGACCAATTACGTCCCTTTCATGTCGAGCCGTAATGACCCCACCCTGGACCTCTCCCTTCAGTGTCCTTGCTTTCCAGACAAACTCTCTCATGATTACATTTTCCCCTGGCCGACTTCTTCCAACCCTTTATCCTTCACCGTAGTGAAAGAAGACCTGATCATACGTTCCAGCTCATTGGGATCCGGAGAACTCCGCAATGCATCCTCGTGTGTAATTTCATCCTTCATGTAAAGCTCGTACAGAGACTGGCTCATCGTCCTCATCCCGTATCTGCTCCCTGCCTGGATCAAACTGTAAACCTGATGAAGCTTGTCATCTCGTATCATTGAGCGGACTGCTGTTGTCACAACAAGGACCTCTGTGGCCAGGACCCGTCCCTTTCCGCTCTTTTTCGGGATCAGAACCTGAGAGATCACACCCTGGAGGACAAACGATAATTGAGATCGAACCTGAGGTTGCTGATGCGAGGGGAAGACATCGATGATCCTGTTGATCGTCTGTACCGAGTTGTTCGTGTGCAGGGTACCAAAAGCCAGGTGCCCGGTTTCAGCCACTATCATAGTTGATTCGATGGTCTCGAGATCGCGCATTTCCCCGATGAGTATGACATCAGGATCCTGCCTGAGTACATACTTGAGGGCTTTTCCAAAAGACTGCGTATCGGCACCCACCTCCCGCTGGTTGACTATGCATTGCTTGTGTCGATGGATGTATTCAATAGGATCTTCGATGGTTACTATGTGCCCACGTCTCTCGGTGTTGATCTTATCGATCATTGCAGCAAGGGTGGTTGATTTTCCCATACCAGTAGGACCTGTGACGAGGATAAGCCCGCTCGAGTGTTCGGTCATTGTCGAAACTGAATTCGGGAGACCGAGTTCATTCAGCTTATAGACTTCGAACGGAATTCTCCGGATAACAACGGCCACGCTCCCCCTCTGCCGGAAGATATTCGCACGAAACCGGGCAAGCTTGCTGACAGAGAACGAAAGGTCGAGTTCTCCCTCGACCTCGAACGTCTTTTTTTGCGCCTCTGTCAGAAAACTGTAGGCGAGTAACTGGGTCTGCTGACTGTCCATCTGTTCTTCGCTTCGACTGTTTTCTATTTGTCCGTCGATTCTTAATTTAGCTCTCTCACCTACCGTAATGTGCAAATCTGAAGCATCACGGTCGACCATTTCTTGTAATAGATTTTTCAGATCTATCATGACCTTGACCCCATTTTACAATGTTTCTCCAAGACACCCCAGATATCAAATCGAAGCTCTCCGGGGACAACACTGGTATCATTGAAATACTGGAAAATAAAATTTCGCTGCATCTGCTTGTTATTCATTATCCCAGTCGCAGTCGATTTCAGCCGATGTCGAAAATCAGTCGAGTGATGTCTCCTTCAATACTTCTTCCAGCGTGGTCACTCCCTCCTGCAACTTCAACAGACCATCTTCTCTCAGGGTTACCATACCCTCTTTCACCGCCTGCTCCTTAATCCTGGCGCTCGAGGCGTTCTCGAGAATGAGTTCTCTGATTCTCTGGCTGAGCGACATGACTTCATATAAGCCAATCCTGCCTTTATATCCCGTCTCGTTGCATTCTTCACACCCCTTCCCCTTCAGAAATCTGGTCCCTGCATATCTCTCTGGATCCAGGCCGACCTCGCGAAGGGCTTCCGGATGATATTCAGTTTCCTCACTGCAGTTAGAGCAGACCTTTCTTACCAGGCGCTGGGCAACTATCAACCTGCATGCTGTTGATACGAGGAACGGTTCGATCCCCATCTGGACCAATCGTACAACAGCACTTGGAGCATCATTGGTGTGAACGGTGCTCAGAACCAGGTGACCGGTAAGCGCCGCTTTGATAGCAACCTGTGCAGTCTCCTGATCACGAATCTCCCCGACCATGATGATGTTCGGATCCTGCCTCAGAAAGGATCTCAATACCCGAGCAAAATTCATCCCGATTTCAGACTTTACGTTCACCTGGTTGATCCCTTCCAGGTTGTACTCTACAGGATCCTCCACCGTCATTATGTTGACCTTCATCGTGTTCAGTTTCGTTAAGGCCGAATAGAGGGTGGTTGTTTTCCCACTTCCCGTTGGTCCTGTCACCAGAACAATGCCATAAGGGTTTTCTATCCCGGCATTGAATTTCTCTATCGCATCTTCCTGAAAACCCAATACCGTAAGGTCAAGGGGGAGTTGCTCTTTATCGAGGATTCGCAATACTATCTTCTCACCAAATATCGTTGGGATGGTCGACACACGTATATCTACTACATTACCACCAATTTTGGCCTTTATCCTTCCATCCTGCGGCATGCGGCGCTCTGCGATATCCAGGTCGGCCAGGATTTTAACCCGGGATATCAGGGCGGCTCTCAAGCGAAGAGGGGGATATATCATGTCACGCAGAACACCGTCGATCCGGTAACGAACACGGAGCATATTTTCAAACGGCTCGATGTGAATGTCACTTGCCATCCTTCTCACAGCGTCTGTCAGCAAGCCATTTATGAGTTTAACTACAGGGGCTTCCTCGACCTGCGCCTTGAGCTGGGTTAAACCTATCTCCTCCTCCTCACTCGTTTCGACGAGTTCTAGATCCATGACATCCAGATCCTTGATCAAATCGTCGAGTATATCGGGGGTGCTGTAATGTTCATCGATCGCTGAAAGAAGGGTACTCTCCGGACAGACTACCGGTTCTACATCCATTGAAGTGATAAACTTGATCCCATCAATAGCAAAGACATTGTCCGGATTTGCCATGGCGAGGATCAACCTGTTGCCTTCTTTAGAGATGGGCAGGGCAAGATACTTCTTGGCAATATCCTGGGGAATCATCGCCACACAATCGAGATCGATCTCACAGGTGTTGAGGTCTATCGACGGGATATTGAACTGTTTTCCGAGGAATTGAGCCAGTGTTGATTCAGAGATGTATCCCAATTTTACGAGGTTCGAGCCGATCTTTCCGCCAAACCGCCGCTGTTCCTCGAGGGCTCTATCGAGCTGTTCGGGAGTTATGAGGTTGTCATCGACAAGAAGTTCCCCGATGGCATTTTTCTTCTCCCACCTTCCCACCCGGTCTTTTCTTTCATTAAGGCTCCCTTTGAAGTTAATTCGCATGTTCGCCACCCATTTCGCGCAGTGTGATCGACCGACTGTTCATTCAAACCAACATTGGCTTGAAAGTGACTCATTCACAGATTCAAGTGATCAGTTTACGAAATAGCACGTTCCATGCCATCAAGTTTGACCTAATTTGAGCGATTCTGTCGGGAAGAGATGTGCGGATATCTTGATGCGATAGGCTTTGAAAAAAACGCAGGCATACCTGTAAGGTCTGTCGAGGCTTTTTGAAAAGACTTAGCGCGCAAGAGATCTGTGCAGATCGAGTGAGAGAATCGCTCAACTTAGGTATTATCGATCAGTGGTCATGACGGTCCTGG
>CAYTWO010000030.1:16947-25075 GCA_964442125.1 uncultured Gemmatimonadota bacterium | reverse complement strand
ATGTAGGTACCAGTATCAAAATCGAGGTTGAGGCAGTTTATCTAACTCGTTGATAGTCAATAAGCGGGGGCGGATGGGTCCTGGTGGACCCTCTGGACTTCAAATCCAGCACGGGGCGCTAAAACCGTCCTGGGTGGGTTCGATTCCCACACGTTCCCGCCATCTTCATAGTACATCAGCTCTTGATGATCTACGCGATTTTTCTGTCTGTATTTTATGCTGAATGGACAACGGTGTCTGTGTAACGAGAACAGAAAAAGTCTCCGATGCGAACCCATGAAGTTGTCATAATCGGTGCTGGTCCTGCCGGAATAATGGCAGCCATTCAACTGAAACGGTCGGGGATCTCTCCGCTGCTTATGGAGAAAGAACGGATCGGGGGACTCTTGCTTAACGCGAATCTCGTCGAGAATTATCCGGGATTCCCGGAGGGAGTGACCGGCGAGGAGTTCGTTGAGCTGATGGTCCGGCATCTGGAATATACAGGGGTAGAGGTAGAATTCAGGGAGGTAAAATCTCTGTCGTATGGAAGGGACATGTACCTCATCGATGACGGAAATGGTATCCTGTCAGCCAGGAGAGTCGTCGTAGCGAGCGGGACAAGGGCAATCATTCCGGATGACATTCCCCTCTCACCCTCTCTTCTCGGACGCAAGGTCTTCAGCGAGGTGAAAGATGTCCCTCTATCAACCGGGCGCAGGGTTGCCATTGTGGGAGGCGGCGATTGTGCCTTTGACTACGCATTGAACCTGGCAGGCAAAGGATGCGAGGTGTCGATCCTTCACAGAGGAGACCGGCCGAAGGCCTTGAAGCTTCTCGTAGACAGGGTTGAAAAGTGCCTTGACGCAGATTATATACCGGGTGCAGTTATCAAGGATATCAACGAAGGTGAAGCAAGCGTCCGCCTCCATATAGTCGGGAGCGTGGAGATGATCCTCGAGGTCGATTTTCTCATGCTGGCGGTGGGACGGGAACCTCAGGATTACTTTTTTTCTCATGAGATCAAGGAGGACCTCGAGTCGGGAAGAGAGATCGAGGGGCTGTACCTCGCGGGAGATGTCCGGCGGGGATTTATGAGACAGTCCGGGATCGCTGTGGGAGATGGGCTGGTAGCGGCAATGGATATCTGCAGGACCCTGGGAGGGAAGAGATGATAAAGATCCTGGAGACGTTCGGGAGGGATGATCTTGCGATGGTTTATGTCGCCAGGACGGAGAGCGGGAAGACCCTCGAGTTCGTGGAGGCCCTGGTCCCCCCGCATCCAAGAGACGAGAAATGGGTCATAATCATCTCCACACTTTACGGGTGCCCCGTCGGTTGCCTGATGTGTGATTCAGGGCTGCATTACCACGGCAAGGTGTCGGAATCGGATCTGCTCGCACAGATCGATCATGTCGTAACCCGACGCTTTCCCTCCCGGATCATCGGGACGGATAAGCTCAAGATCCATTTCGCCAGGATGGGTGATCCGGCCTTCAATAAGGACGTGAACAAGGTATTAGCCAGATTGAAGGGGCTATACGAAACTCCCAACCTCATGCCCAGCCTCTCCACGGTTGCGCCGTGCGGTACTGATGACTTCTTCCTCGAGCTATTAGATGTCAGGAGGCGCTGTTATCCGGAAGGAAATTTCCAGCTTCAATTCTCCATCCACACAACGGATACGTCATGCAGGGATGAATTGATACCGGTTAGGAAGTGGGACTTCTCACGCATCGTGCAGTATGGAGAGATGTTCTTCGTGCCGGGTGGTGGGAGAAAGATCACCCTGAACTTCGCCGCCTCAACACGGTACCCTGTCGATCCACTGGTCATAGGAAGCCGTTTCAACCCTGATATATTTATGATCAAGATAACACCACTCAATCCGAGCATTTCCACCGAACGCAATGGTCTGGATTCCCTGGTGTCGCTCGATCCGGATGATGCAGGGAGTCAAGAGCTGGTAAGGAGTTTCGAAGAGCTGGGATATGACGTGATACTGAGTATCGGGGAACCGGAGGAAAATCGAATAAGGAGTAACTGCGGTCTGAGGGTTTCGAACGTGGAGACTTCGAGCATGGGGATCAAAAGAGATGCCTTGATCTGATCGCGAAATAAGAGGTGTCATCATTAGGTGACTACTTTCCCGGAGGAGTGGCGCGCTGTTTAGCGATACGCTCCTTTTTTAATGGCTGGCATATAATAGGTTGCGGGTATATTATAAAGTAATTTGTGATGTTAATTTTGATGGCATGGATCTCGCGTTAACACGGTTACGATGATAGTTGAAGGGTATAAAATAAGAGAGACAAAATGTCGTCTACTGGTCATAGATGACGACAATTACGTAGCGGAATTTTTCGGGGCTTTCTTCGATGATAAGGGATACGAGGTCAGGGTGGCAGTCGATATCGAGGAAGGACGTGAAGAGGTGAAAAAAAGCAATTATGAAGTTCTCTTCCTGGATATCTGCCTGCCGGGAGCGGATGGACTCGAAATGCTGGAGGATGTGAAAAGGGCGGTCGATATGGGGAAAGTTGTTGTTATCACTGGTGAGGTGACTGAAGGCCTTCGAAGGCGTATGGCATCACTTGGAATTGAGCGGTGTCTGGGTAAACCTTTTGATCTTGAAGAGGTCAAATCTATCGTGGACTGTGGTCCGGTCAGTGGAAATATGAACCCTGACCGGTTGGATGATAACGTTACATGAGTCACGTAAACATTACAATTGCTGGTCATGCAGATTTTGAACCAGATCACGATGTAAGGATCAGGAATTTTCGGCGACTAATTATTGAGGGTTGATCATGACGCCATCGAAACGCATTGAGGATAGTCCCTCACTCAAACGAAACTGTTGAAAGGATAGGGGGCCGCAGAATGAACACGACAGCACGAAAGGTTCAGGGCGTTGACGAATCACTGAGCTCCTATTTGCTGGAGATACGGAAGTATCCTATATTGTCTAAAGAGGAGGAGTACGAATTGACCATGAAGACCAAGGAAGGTGATCTCGAAGCGCTGGGTGATTTGATCAAGTCGAATCTTCGATTCGTGATCTCTGTGGCGAGGCGCTTCCAGAACCTCGGGATGACCCTTGGAGACCTGATCGGTGAGGGGAACGTCGGACTGATGAAAGCAGCCTACAAGTTCGATGAAACCAGAGGTGTCCGTTTTATCTCGTACGCTGTATTCTGGGTCCGTCATGCCATAATGGACGCGCTCTCGAGACACACGAACGTGACACGCATTCCCCTGAGCAGGGCAAGGGTCCTTTCGAAGATGAGAAAAGAAGTCAATAAACTGGAGCAAACCCTGGGAAGAAACCCGACCGATTCCGAGATCGCCGACTCTATGGGAGTTGATTCCACCGAGATCAAGAAGCTGGAGGAGATCATCAAGCCTGGATTGAGCCTCGAGGCACCACGATTCGAAGGTGATGAAGGGAATCTCCTCGAGCATATCCCGGAAGGGGCGATAGGCCCTGAAGAGGACCTGAGGAGGCGGATACTAGTTGAGACCATCAACGAATCACTCTCCACCCTGACGGAGAGACAGGCCAAGATCCTTGAGCTCTACTATGGACTTAATGGTAGTCGACCTATGACACTCGAGCAGATCGGGGAAATCTTCAAGGTAACCCGTGAGAGGATACGGCAGGTCAGGGAACAGGCACTCAAGCGGTTGCGACATCCATCCCGCTGCAATGATCTGGAGGAATTCGCCAGCTGACCTTGTAGCCTTTCGGATCCGACCCTAAAGGGAAAATCACCACTTTTGATTCCGGGGAACTATATTATAGAGTCGCTCAACTTAGGTACTAAACACCAGGAGAAAGGAGAAAGCATGAGACCCGTTCAGAGACTTCGAATAGGAGAAGAGGCGCCTGACTTTACTCTCCCTGCCACCGGCGGGAAAGAGGTGTCTCTCAAGGATTACCGTGGAAACAAGAATGTCGTCCTTGTATTTTACCCCGCGGCCTTCACCCCTGTCTGAACCAGTCAGATGCCTTCTTACGAGGAGCAGATCTCCGAGTTTGAAAGGTACGATGCCCAGGTCCTGGGCGTGAGCACTGACAATGTCCCATCGAATGAAGCCTGGATGAGGTCTCTGGGGGGCCTTTCTTATCCCCTTCTCAGCGATTTTTATCCTCAAGGCCATGTCGCTTTGAAGTTCGGTGTCTTGAGAGAAGGTGGAATCACCGAGAGGGCGATCTTTGTAATCGACAAGGATGGGGTCATCCAGTACATCGATATACACGACATTACCGAGCAGCCTGAAAATGAGGAGCTCTTTGATGTCCTGAAAAAGCTCCAGGATTAAGAATTTTTTCCCTTTGATCACAATAAATATCTTGACAAAGTGTCAGCAACCACTATTTTCCCTCTTGCTTCTTGCCCGATATAACTTATGACCCCTCTTTTCGCCTCATAACAGTCAGGAGAATCAGAGTGCTTTCACAATTCGGAACGGTCTTCTTCTTCATCGTGTTCAGCTTGGTCTTCCTCACCATCGCGATGCTGGCATCGAGAATTCTGAGACCCTCTAATCCTAACGATGAAAAGTTATCGACCTACGAGTGCGGTGAAGAACCGGTTGGTAGTGCCTGGGTGCAGTTCAACATCCGTTTTTACGTGGTAGCGCTTGTCTTCCTTATCTTTGAGGTGGAGATCGTTTTTCTATTCCCATGGGCTACAGTGTTCAAGCAATTGGGACTCTTTGCTTTCGTCGAGATGATGATTTTCGTATTTATCCTTGTCGTTGGGTTGGCCTATGTATGGGTAAAGAATGACCTGGAGTGGGATAAGATGAAAATGCCCTGGACACGCCCCGCAGAGTAATGAGGTCTGTCTATGAGTTATGCGGAACTGAAAGTCAAAAATAATGTGACCTTCGATGGGGAAAGGTTCATCATCAAGGGAAACGTATCTGACAATATCCTGATCACATCTGTGGACAAGGTGTTCAACTGGGCCAGACTTTCATCGCTCTGGCCGATGACGTTTGGCTTGGCCTGTTGTGCCATCGAGATGATGGCCACTGCAGCTTCCCGGTTCGATCTGGATCGATTCGGAGCGGGCCTGATGAGACCCAGTCCGAGGCAGTCTGATCTCATGATCATCTCTGGGACGGTAACTGTCAAGATGGGGATCAGGGTCATGAAACTCTATGAACAGATGCCTGATCCCAAATATGTTATATCGATGGGAAGTTGCGCCAACTGTGGCGGCCCCTACTGGAGAGATCACGGTTATAACGTGGTAAACGGCGTTGACAGGCTCATACCGGTTGATGTCTACGTCCCGGGTTGCCCTCCGAGACCGGAGGGTTTGCTCAATGGGCTTATGGTGCTTCAGGAGAAGATCAGGAAAGAAAGACTGCTTGGAATCAAACTGGGATCCCTAACGGAAGGGTCGAAGGTGGAGAAGTGAAGTTCGAAGAGATCTGCAAAAGGATCGAGGATAAATTTCAGGGGAAGAAAATGAGTTTCAACGTAGAGGCCGTTACCCCCTGGCTGGAGATCGAGCCATCGATCCTTATCGAAGTCATGACCTACCTGAAGTCGAGAGAACTCGACTTCGATGAACTTATGTGCCTGAGTGGTGTCGATTACGGTGCTGAGAGTGAGCTGGGAGTAACCTATCACCTCTGTTCGACGGCAACAGGGTCCAAGTTCACGGTAAAGGTCAAAGTAGCGAGGGAAAAACCGGTGCTGCCATCTGTGTCGAGTCTGTGGCGGACAGCCAATTGGCACGAACGCGAGGTGTATGACCTGTACGGTATCTCCTTCGATGGTCACCCGGATCTCACGGCGATCCTGCTCCCGGATGACTGGGAGGGGCATCCTCTCAGGAAAGATTACGTCTTAAACAAGACATACCATGGAATAAAGTTCAAGGATTGAAGGAGAACCTGTTCGCGATGACGGGTGAAGTCGCGCAGAAAACGGATTATCTAACGGAAGAGATCGAACTCAACATGGGTCCTCAGCATCCCAGCACACACGGTGTGCTGAGGCTCGTCCTGGGTATCGAGGGAGAGGTGGTAAAAAGGGTAAAGCCGGTGATCGGATATCTCCACCGAAACTTCGAGAAACACGTGGAGAACGTTACCTATCCGCAGGTGATTCCATACACGGACCGGCTCGATTACCTGGCCGCCATGAACATGGAACTTGGTTATGTTCTTACGGTGGAGGAACTCCTCGATATCGAGATCCCCGAGAGGGTTCAGTATATTCGTGTAATAATGTCTGAGCTGAACAGGATCGCAAGTCACCAGGTCGCGATCGGTACCTTTGGACTCGATATTGGTTCTTTCACGCCGTTCCTTTTCTGCTTCCGCGACAGGGAGTTAATCCTGGATCTCTTCGAGATGACGTGTGGGGCTCGTCTCCTGTATAACTATCTCTGGATCGGCGGATGTTCGCACGATAGCAGTGATGAGTTTATGAACAAGACAAAGGAGTTTCTTGATTATTACGAGAAACAGATTCCCGAGCTCGAAGCTCTCCTGACAAATAACAAGATATTTATCGAGAGGACGGCAAACGTCGGCGTTCTTCCGCCGGAGATAGCTGTTGGATTGGGGGCGACCGGTCCTATGCTCCGGGGATCAGGGATCGAATGGGATCTGAGGAAGAACGACACGTATTCAATTTATGACAGATTCGAATTCGATATTCCCGTGGGGCGTGGGGAGAAGGGGACCGTAGGGGACTGCTGGGACAGATACTGGGTCAGGGTGAGAGAGATGGAACAGAGCATGCGAATCATCCGGCAGGCAATGGACCAGATCCCCGAAGGAGACGTCAAAGAGAAGTTACCCCGAACGGTCAAACCGAAGGAGGGTGAGGTATACCTCAGGACAGAATCTCCAAAAGGGGAGCTGGGTTACTACCTGATCAGCGATGGATCCACAAAGCCGTTTCGTCTGAAATGCCGTTCACCGGCCTTCAGTAACCTGAGCACGCTCGATGTCATATCCAAGGGGGCGATGATCTCGGATGCCGTGATGATCGTCGGGAGCATAGATATCGTACTCGGTGAGGTGGATAGGTGACGATATGTGATCTGATCGAAGGAGCAGTTAAACGATGATGGATGAGCTGGCAGAAGGCCTGGTCCAGTTTTTTCCGTTCCTGGATGGTTTGCCGGGATGGCTCATCATTCTGGTTGCGAACCTGGCGGCAGCCGTAGCGGTTATAATTTTTGTCTCTATTTACGCGCTGGTGGCGATCTGGGGCGAAAGGAAGGTCTCGGCCCATGTCCAGGATAGGCTGGGTCCGATGATAGTGGGTGGATGGCATGGATGGGCTCAGAGCCTCGCGGATACCCTCAAGTTGCTTATGAAGGAGGATATTGTCCCTCTCCTCGCGGATAAAAAGCTCTTTATCATGGCGCCGCTGATCGTTTTTGCAAGCAGTGTCGCAGCCTTCGCTGTCATCCCGTTCAGCAGGGACCTGGTAGCGAGCGACCTCGACATCGGACTCTTTTATCTTCTGGCAGTGACATCCATTGTTACGGTCGGAATCATCATGGGAGGATGGGCATCCAACAACAAATGGTCTCTCCTCGGCGCGATGCGGTCAGCAGCTCAGATCGTCAGTTATGAGATCCCGGTAGGACTGGGAGCTCTTACTGTTGTAATGCTGGTAGGCAGCCTCAATCTGCAGGAGATCGTGACTGCTCAGGAGGGTGGGTTCTGGAACTGGTTCGGATTCCCGTTAAAGAACCCTTTCACTTTCGTTGCGATGATCATCACCTTTATTGCCTCCCTTGCCGAGGTGAATCGAACTCCTTTTGATATCCCGGAAGCAGAGTCAGAAATAGTGGCCGGGTACCATACCGAGTATTCCGGGATGAAGTTCGCTTTCTTCTTCCTGGCAGAGTATGCAGATATGTTTCTCATCAGCGCTCTCGTTACTATACTCTTCCTGGGTGGTTGGCACGGGCCGTTCGGTGGGCTGATCCCGCTTCCCGGGGTAGTGTGGTTTCTCCTGAAGGCATTTTTCCTCGTCTTTGTACAGCTCTGGATGCGGTGGAGTCTCCCACGCCTCAGGGTGGACCAGCTGATGTATGTATCATGGAAGGTATTGACACCGTTTTCGTTTGCCAACATCTTCCTCCTTGGATTGTGGATGTTA
>CAYTWO010000030.1:0-16847 GCA_964442125.1 uncultured Gemmatimonadota bacterium | reverse complement strand
TTGAGAATGAAGACCTATTTTGAAAACGTCTGGCTTGGAATTATAACAATTCTCGCGAGCATGAAGGTAACTGCCCGCCACTTCTTTCTCCCTGCTGTAACCCTGCAATATCCTTTCGAAAAGAGGAAACTGGAAGGCTGGCAGGGTTCAGCGGAAAAGATTTTCACGCGCCATCAGCTAGAGGTCGACATCGATGACTGCATCGGTTGTCTTCAGTGCGAGAGGGCCTGCCCGGTGGAGTGCATAACGATCGAGACGATAAAGACCCTCCCCGGTGAGGACCTTGGAAAAGCCTCGACGGGAAATCCGAAACGTCTCTGGGTCGCCAGGTTCGATATCGATATGGAGCAGTGCTGTTACTGCGGTCTGTGCATTTATCCCTGTCCGACAGACTGTATCCACATGACAGACAACTACGAGTATTCGGTCTACAATAAAGAGGAACATCTCTACCACTTCGGGCTGATGACAGGAGAGGAAGCGGCAGTGAAAAGGGCCCAGTTGGCTGAAGCCATGAAGGTGGAGAAGGAAAAGAAACTGAAGAAGCAGGCAGAAGGGGAAGTAGAGAAAAAAGATATCGAGGAGCAAAAACCTGCGGATGACCAGCAGAAAGGTTAGATGTAAAGCCTTCCTTCCAGGATCATCCTCTGTACCTGATAATGTTCTTCAGGAGAAAAAAGAGATTAGCCGGTCGTTCAGCGAGTCTCCTCATGAAGTAAGGGGCCCATTTCTTCCCGTAAGCTATGTAAACCCTCATGGTGTAACCCTCATCGACCAGCTTCAGCTGAAGGTTTCTCCTTATCCCGTATAACATCTGGAACTCGTATTTGTTCGGCTGGATACCCAGCTCCTCTGCTATTTGTCGGGTCCCCTCGATCATCTTTTCGTCATGGGTCGCAATTGCGGGATAGGTCCCGTTTTTCAGGAGGAGTTGGGTCAGTGTAAGGAAATTCTTATCAACGTCTTTTTTTCGTGGAAAGGCAATCTCTCTTGGTTCCTTATATGCCCCTTTACACAACCGGATCCTGGCATTCATCTCGTTGATAAGTTTGATATCATTCTCACTCCTGAAGAGATAGGATTGAATGACAATACCCACATTGCCGTATTCCTTGAATCCCGATCGGAATACTTCCAGGGTCCTGTCCGTGTACTCAGAACTTTCCATGTCGATCCGCACGAAATTGTCGAGCCGCTTTGCCTTCTCTGCGATCTTGAGGAGGTTATCTCGACAGAAATCCAGGCCTATATCAAGACCGAGCTGGGTCAACTTGACCGAGACGTTCGCGTCCAGTCCCTCACTTTTTATGGAATCGAGGATACCGAGATATACCCTGGTCGCCTCTTCGGCTCCTCGTCTGTTTTCGACGTTCTCGCCCAGGTGATCGATCGTTACCTTGATACCCTTATTGTTGAGCCCCTTGATCTCTTCGATCGCTTCTGACAGTGATTCTCCGGCGATGAATCGGTGGGAGAATCGGGACATGACCCTGTTTCTTGAAATGAAGCCGGTGAGAAACTTGTTTTCTGAAAGTGTAAGCAGAATGTTTCGAATCATGGTATCTGTTCAATCAGCGATCATAGATATGATTTGAGAGACCAGCTTTTCGATACCTTCTGCTGTCTCTGTTATGTCATCTGCCAGCATGTATGCGGGAGTCGTGACGATCTTTTTCTTCTCGTCCACCACGAAATCGTCGACGGAGCAGGTGACGTGGGTCGATCCCATGATTTCGATTTTTTCCGCGACCTCCTTGTCGGTCCCGATTGTGACACTGGCTCCGTCTTTCTCGCCCAGGATCCGGGCCAGAAGAGCTGGGGCGATACAGATCGAGCCTATAGGTTTTTCGGCCATGCGCATCTCCCTGACGAGCCTTTCGACTTCACCGTCGACAGAACAAGACTCTCCTTCAATGGCGAAATTGCACAGGTTTTTTGCCGCCCCGAACCCTCCGGGAAAGATCAAGGCATCGATCTGATCCTCGTGAACTTCACCGACGTCCTGGATTTCCCCCCTTGCGATCCTGGCCGATTCGACGAGGACATTTCTCCTCTCTCCCTCGATCTCCTCTCCGGTAAGGTGGTTGATGACGTGAAGCTGTTCGCGTTTTGGCGCCATGAAGAGGACATCGACTCCTGCTTTTCTGAGGAAGTACAGGGTAAGGACCGCCTCGTGGATTTCAGATCCATCGTAGACACCACATCCTGAAAGAACAACACCAACGACAGACACGGCGAACCTCCTTGCTTTTTATAGTTTATCAATTTTGAGAACCGCGTTTCGCGGCAGGAAAAGTCGCAGTCACAGCAAAAATATAATATGACCGATGACCTGTCAACAACGATAACCTGCTTCTACTTTTATGCTTGAAAAATCTTGACATTTTCACAAAGCCGCTCTATAAAGTACAGGAAGAGCAGCTCTATGTCTTGACAAGAGGAGATTCAATCCTTTAGAAGCGCTACCGATCGGTTTGTGTAATACAAAGCGTCATAACTTTGCATCCCCGACCCACACTTCGTGTGGGTGTCCCGGTTTCTCGACTCGTCGCGCCTTGGCCTGCTTTGTTCTGACGCTCTGTATGCGCATCTACTTATGACGCTGTATATAAAAGGGGTTGAAATCGAAAAAGACATTAATTATAATAATCCAATCTTAAAAGGTGTTGAGGTAAATCATCTTGATGGAATTATGGAGAGGGGGTGAAAAAGGTAATGACGTATGTGATTTGTGAGCCTTGCATCGATGTAAAGGATCGCGCATGTGTGGATGTCTGTCCAGTAGACTGCATTCATCCCACGGAGGATGAAGATAAGGGTGAAAACATGCTCTATATCGATCCGGATACTTGCATCGATTGTGGAGCGTGTGAGCCGGTCTGTCCTGTCGAGGCTATATTTGAAGAGGAGGAAGTGCCTGATCAGTGGCAGGACTATACCGCCAAGAACGCTGAATTCTACCTGTAAAAAGGATCGCCATCCTCTGGAGTTCCTTTCAGACGATTACATGGTGTCAATTGCGGAGCGGGGCCAAAGCAGCCGCGTGTACAACGATATTGCCAGGTCCCGCACCCTTGACACACAGACCGTGTGTATCGCCTGCAGCTTTCCCCGGGGGCTATTCCGTTGAAGAGTATGACGGCAACGAGATCGTCAGGTTGTCGTGCTTAATTCTGCTTTCAGGATTTCGTCTCGCTCGCTTATCTGCTCCCTTTTTCTCCGTTCGTGTATTTCCTTCCGAGGTTTTATCGGCTCTTCCACGATTTTTACCATGTCAATTACTGGACCGATATCCTGTTTCCCTTGGTTTCGAGATTTACGGGAGGATAGTAGAACGAACCAAGATTGCCTGGAAAAATAGTATCGTGGGGTGTTGTGGTAGCCTTTCGTTTTTTCTATATTTAACCTAAGTTGAGCGATTAGCAGCACTACCGGTTAGCAGAGAAAGGAAAAGCTACAGTATGGCACAAAGTGAAATGCGGAGGGCGCGACCAGAATTACTTT
The DNA here is from genome assembly GCA_964442125.1 of uncultured Gemmatimonadota bacterium. Lineage (GTDB taxonomy): Bacteria > Gemmatimonadota > CAZMKB01 > CAZMKB01 > CAZNLH01 > CAYTWO01. The sequence continues at coordinate 13,343 of CAYTWO010000030.1, read as the reverse complement.
TACATATCTGCTGTGCGCCCTGTTCGACATATCCCATTGAAACATTAAAGAGTGAATACCGGGTGACCGGTTTTTACTACGGGCCTAATATTCATCCAGAGGTCGAGTACATAGTCCGCCTGGAGGAGACGGAGCGCCTTGCCAAAATGATGGGGATCGAACTGATTCGGGCGGAATATGACATGACGAAATGGTTTCACCAGACAGAAGGCCTGGAGGAAGATCACGAGGGTGGAGAACGCTGCAGGGTCTGTTACAGGATGAGACTGGAAAGAACAGCACGGTACGCAATTGAGAAGAAAATAAAATACTTCACCACCACCCTTTCCGTGAGTCCGCATAAGGACGCAGAAGATATAAATAGGATCGGTCTCGAGGTGGCGGAGCGATGCGGGTTGATCTTCCTGCCTGTAGATTTCAAGAAGAAGGATGGACACAAGAAAAGTATAGAAATTTCGAAAAAGCTTGGTCTCTATCGACAGGACTATTGTGGTTGCGTATACAGCCGCCGGGAGAGAGACTACAGGCTCAAACTGAAGAAGAAGGATGCGGGCAAGTTTCAGCAAACGGAGTAGTTATGAATGCCGTTCTGACAGTGACGATCGCTCAACTTAGTGGTTCTGTTCATAAATACGGTAACGTACCGAGGTCGACGAGGCGCCCGACCCGCAAGGCGCGAGGAGGGCGAATACCCATAGTGGTATTTAACCGACGAGCAACACGGTGGGTCGGGATGCATCGTTGGCCGAATGCGAGCGTATTTATGAACTGGACCACTTAGGTTGAAGTGAAGGAAATAAGTGGCTGAAAAGATAGAAGGCAAAGTCGTTGTAGTGACTGGTTCTGGAGGAGGGATTGGGAAGGCTGTCTGCAGTCTATTTCATCAGTCAGGTGCCAGAGTTGTGCCACTTTACCGTGAACGAAAGGAATATAATTCCCTCAAAAAAGATGGAGCTGTCGGGAAGGAATCGTATGGATTTCAGATCGATCTGACAAGGGAAAACGAGATAACGGATGTCGTCGGGCAGATCTGCAGGGACTTCGGGAAGATCGATGTGTTGATAAATAACGCCGGTATTGGTTACTTTGGTCCTATCGACTCGATAGAGACATCGGAGTGGAAAGAGATGGTAGAGGTCAATCTCTCCGGGACATTCCTGCTGACCAGGGAGGCGGTCAAGGGTATGAAGGAACGTGGAGACGGGGCAATCATCAACATCACCTCTCTGGCAGGTGTGACGGGGTATCCAAAATGTTCGGCATACGGAGCGACGAAAGCCGGAGTGATCGGTCTCACCCGCGGTCTATCACGCGAGCTCATTCCCCACGGTATCCGGGTGGTTGCTATCTGCCCGGGGAGTGTCGACACATCTTTTCAGGATAACATTCCCAAGATCATCCCAAGAGAGAAGATGCTGAGTCCGGAGGATGTTGCGAGGACTGCACTGTTCGTGGCGAGCCTCCCGAAGCGGGCCATGATCGAGGAAATCATAATTCGCCCGAGAGTTATAATTTAGTTCCTGCCTGCTAACTGTTCAAAACCTCTATGACTTCATTGTGGATCACCCCGTTGGTCGCAAGGATCTCGTTGTCATAAATACTGTAGGCGTCACCCTGAAAGGTTGAGATTCTTCCACCCGCCTCCTCGACGATCAGTTTCCCAGCGGCAGTGTCCCATGGTGCCAGTTTCCTCTCGTAGAACCCATCGAATCGTCCACACGCCACGTAACAGAGGTCGAGGGCTGCTGACCCGTCTCTCCTGATGCCCTGTGTGGCCATGAGAATCCTCCCGAGAGTCTCCATGTGTCCCTCAGGGTGTTCTTGAATATCATATGGGAAACCGGTTGAGATCAGGCATCGCCGGAGCTCATTGTTTTCGGAGACATGAATATCGGATTTGTTGAGCGTGGCGCCGTGGCCTTTCTCCGCTTTGAAATATTCTCCCAGCAGAGGGTTGTATACCACCGCGAAGGTTATCTCTCCATCGATTTCGAGAGCCAGGGATATCGATATAAACGGATATCCATGGGCGAAATTGGTCGTCCCGTCCAGGGGATCGATCAGCCATAGTCTGGAAGACTTGCCTTTCCTTCTCCTGCCTGTTTCTTCAGCCAGCAGGTCATCTCGGGGAAACGATTCCAAGAGTGTCCTTGTTATCATCTCTTCTGACTCCCGGTCGATCTCAGTCACAAGATCGATTTCCCCTTTGAAGTCGATGTCGACTCGCTTTCCGAATTCCCTTTTAATGTAATCACCTGTTTCTAAGACTATGGCTTCGACGATCTCACTCGTCTTGTTCATTGTTCATACTCCTTGTTCTTTCCTTTTTTATGCTGTATCCTTCGCTCGGCTTGATAGGATATCGATTTAGTCTCGAGTGTCAAGTGTATCGACTTGTCTTGACATGGGATACCGGGATTCTTATTTTGGACTTCTGTTAGACAATCCAGCAATCTTTGACCTGACGGAAGAGAGGTTCGTTCACGAATGCTTGGGGTTGTTACAGGCATGGTTCTTATTTCGCTTCTGAGTACAACTGTACTTGCAGGGATGGAGGCATCCTCCAATCATGTCGCGATCGCTGGGAGCTCGACAACTGAGGGTTATTCAGATGCCAACCCTGATGTGCCTGTTCAGGGGAAGGATCTTCTGAAAGAAGAGGAATCGGCGGGACAGAAGATGGAAAAATCTCCTCTCCTCTCCATGTTCAGGTCAGCTCTCCTGCCCGGCTGGGGTCAGTACTACACCGGACATCCATACCGCGGCGGTCTAATTTTCACTCTGGAAGGATTTCTGGTTACCTTTTCCTGGTTGGAGAATCGGAAAGCCAACTGGTACTGGGAAACCTACCAAAGAACGGGTGATCCCTTGTATCTGGATAAATATGACAGACATTTCCAGAAGGGAAGGAATTTTATGAGCCTGGCGATCGCGGGACTTCTTCTCAATATTGCCGATGCCTACGTGAGTGCCCACCTGTATGGTTTTGAAGGTAAAGTCTCCATCGATGACGAGCAGGAACAGGTGGATGTCTCGATGAACTGGGAATTTCGTTAGATAGCACAGCGCCACAAAAAAGACCGTTGTATCACTACATGGATAAACCGGAGATACCCGCGAGTATGACATGAATACATATCAAGTTCGACCGCTGACGAGCGATGATCGGAACTGGGTAGTGGGATTAATCGAAAAGGAGTGGGGATCCCGGAAAGTCGTTACCCGTGGCATCGTACACGACGTCATTGATCTGGATGGGTTCATCGCCGTACGGGGTGATAAGCCGATCGGTTTGTTAACGTTTTGGATCGAAGGAGAAGAGTGTGAGATCGTCACACTGAACAGCCTCTCGAAAAACATCGGCGTTGGATCCAGCCTGATCGACAGCGTAAAGGTCACGGCCAGGCAATCAGGATGCCGGCGGATCTGGCTGATAACGACGAATGACAACTTGGCTGCCGTGAGATTTTACCAGAAGAGAGGGTTCTCGATGGTCGCTGTCTATCCCGGTGCTATAGAGCAATCGCGGGGGTTGAAGCCGGAGATCCCTTTGATTGGAATTGATGGTATTCCGCTTCGGGATGAGATCGAACTCGAAATGCTCCTCTGATCGAACATATGCACGTTGAAAGCTTGATATGAAACATTCTTGGAAGACAGGTTTGAGCTTTGGCTTCACCTCCGGGATCATCACCACCCTCGGTCTTATAGTCGGTCTGCATTCCAGCACGCATTCCTACCTGGTCGTTATCAGTGGAATAGTTATCATCGCTATAAGTGACGCTCTCTCCGATGCCATGGGGATCCACTTTTCAGAGGAATCGGAAAACAGGCATTCGGAGGTGGAGATATGGGAATCAACGATCGCTACCTTTTCCTCGAAGTTTTTCTTCTCAATGACATTTGTTGTCCCCTTTCTCCTCTTTCAGCTGGAGACGGCGATTATGGCGTGCATAATCTGGGGCCTTTCACTGATCACATTGTTCAGCGTCATTATGGCCAAGAGGCAGGGAGTGAAACCTTATAAACCGGTTATCGAGCATCTCCTGATCACGGTTGCCGTTGTCATAATAACACACTATGTGGGTCACTGGGTGTCCGCACTCGGGTAATCTATAACGTAATTATATATCCCACTTATTCAGATGGATCTCTTCACCGTCGATTAAACCATATGTGAAATGCTCGGACCAATCTCCAATGTTTAGATAGATGCCGTTCCCAAAAGGTGTCTTCTCGGGTTGATGTGAGTGCCCTGCTATAATCCAGTCATACTCTCCAGCTTCGAGTTTCTTACGGGCGAACTCTCTGAGAATGTTGGATGACTTTTCCCGTTTCTGCTCTATTCGCTTGCGGCTCGTTTTTGAAGTCTTCCTTGCTATCCATGCACCTATGTCGGGATGGAGGAACCGGAAGAGGGAATAACTGACGGGGTGTCTCAATATCCGTTTCATAAATAGATACCCCTTTTCGTCGCCTGTTAAGCCGTCCCCGTGAGAGAGGAAAGCGTTTTTACTCCCGAACTTATCATTGCAGGGTGATTTGCGAACATGAGTGACTATCTCGCGCGACAAGAAACCGGAGGTCCAGTAATCGTGGTTTCCGAGGTAGTAATCGATCCTGATGCCGCTCTTCCTGATCTGCCACAGGCCGGCCAGCACCGGAAACTGAGAGATATCTATCATCCAGCGGTACTCGAACCAGAAATCGAACAGGTCACCCAGGATGATCAGTCTGTCTCCCTCTTCCTGGACGCGGTCGAAGAATTCGATCAGTTTCTTCCGCTTTATCTCCTCAGCCGACGGGATATCATATCCCAGGTGAGCGTCTGAAACTAGAAAAATCTTTTCATCATGGTTTGGCATCATTACAGGAAAATCGTTGTAAAGGTCATTTACTGTTGTATGACGGTCCGATCGATACCATGTTAAGATATATGCAATCCAGTCTCGGGGCAACCCTGTGAACACTATTGACTCTATGATTCAGCTTTGATACCTTTTTGGATTCACGAATGAACGAAGAGAGGACACCCTGCTGATTAACGCGGGGAACTTCAATCTGGATAGGATATGGAGCATTGAATGGATGATACTACCAGGATGAGATCGTGCTGTAACGTTTTGATAACGAGGAGCGAGAAAGTTGAATCTACCCACAGGGTATCTGCAGTTGCTGTCGACGAGAAGGGTGATCTAATAATGTCTGCGGGGGATCCACAGCTCCATACATACTTCAGGTCATCTGCAAAACCCCTGCAGGTGATACCACTTATTGAAGCAGGTGGCGCAGAGACCTTTGGGTTCACCTCGAGGGAGCTCGCCGTCATGTCCGCTTCTCATGACGGTGAAGAGATCCACACGGATGCGGTCTTATCCATTCTCTCTAAGATAGGTCTCGAGGAACAGCATCTCTTCTGCGGGCCGCACGATCCTTATTTTATCCCTGCGAGCAAGGCATTGAGTAGAGAAGGAAAGGCGCCAACAAGTGTCCATAACAACTGTTCTGGAAAACACTCTGGAATGCTTGCTTTCAGTATCCTCAACGGGTGGCCGGTCGAGGGATATCAGTTACCGGAGCATCAGGTTCAAAGGCACATCTTCGAGATAATTTCCGAGGCGTCCGATATTCCAGTTTCCTCGATCGCGTATGGTATCGATGGGTGCGGTATACCGACCTTTTACCTGTCGGTTTATCAGATGGCGGTAGCTTACGGCAGGTTTGCCGTCTGGGCAAAAGAAAACGGGAAGAGGGGAGACGCCGTCAGGAAGCTCATCGGAGCGATCGGAGAAGAGCCGGTCATGCTCGAGGGGACGACAGGATTTTCCTCCGCTCTCGCAGCGGCAACCGGTGCGAGGGTTATCGGAAAGGTTGGTGGTGAGGGATTGTTCTGTATTGCTGTACCGGAAGAGGGTGTCGGTCTGGCTCTCAAGGTTGAAGACGGGAACAGGAGGGCTACCTCTCCCGCCGCGGTGGAGTTGCTGCGGTCGATGAAGTTGATCAGCGGGAAGGAGCTCGAGTGTTTGTCCGATCATCATTCCCCGATCCTATATAACCATCAGGGTACAGAGATTGGCAGGTTGAAACCGGAGATCATCCTCGAAAGATGACGGATTCGTTTCGAGATAAGGTCTCAGGTTACCTGGCCCGGACTGGACAGGAGCACGAGACACCTCTGCTGGATTACATCCTTTCTATCGATCGGAGGTGAAGCATCCCTGAAGGATGCGATTGTCTCAGGTCTGGACGATGGCGTGTCCCCGATGCTTATCCGAGAAGCGATTCTTCAGAGTTATCTCTTCATAGGCTATCCGAAGGTTATCAATGGTCTGTTCCTGCTCAAGGATATATGCACACGACTCGGGCACGATTATCCCGATGAAGCGAAAGCGATGGAGGATTATTCCAACTGGAGAGCATTATAACCGCCGATCGGCTCCGAAAAGCCCTCGATCTACTCGATGAACTGGTTGGTCAGGAGGATTAGTGTTGAGGAAGAGACATGAGAAACATACCGTTTCAGCAATTCATGTGAGGTATGCGGAAACAGATCAGATGGGTGTGGTGTATCATACTAACTACCTGATATGGTTCGAAGTTGGGAGGACAGAATTCATCAGGGAAAAGGGTTTGAGTTACCGGTCCATGGAAGAAAAGGGGGTTTATCTCCCGGTACTCGAATCCTACTGCCGGATCGTTTCCTCGGCGAGATTTGAGGATTCACTGGAAGTGAGGACGTGGATAGAAGAGATGAAGACGAGGAAGATGATTTTTGCCTACGAAGTTGTCCGTGGGAAAGAGGTGTTGGCAAAGGGAACGACCGTTCATATCTGCCTCAACGAAAAGAGGCGTCCGATCCGGTTCCCACAGTGGGTTAAAGAGAGCCTCCTCCCGGTGAGGGAAAGTGAAGAGTGAGCAGGGGTCAGTATTGTAATTGGTAATTAATGGGTATCTACGATGAGTCGACCCGCCAAAGGATATCGCAGATTCTTTCCCGGCCTATTCTGTCTCCAGATTCTACTCGGTTTTACCGCAACTTTCTTTGCCCGTCCGCTTTATTCCCAGACATTTTACTTCGGCAAGAATAAGATTCAGTACGTCGATTTTGACTGGCATCTCCTGAAGGGTGAACATGTCGATCTCTATTTTTATCCGGAGGAGAGGGAGATAGCTGAAGTTGCTCTGGAAGAAGCGGAAGCAAGCTACAGGTATCTCGAAGAGAAGCTACGACATCATGTCTTCAAAAGGATCCCGTTGATCCTGTACAGTTCTCACCAGGATTTTGAGCAAACCAATGTGATACCCTTTTTCATCCCGGAGGGTGTGGGGGGTGTGACCGAGTTTCTCAAAGGGAGGGTTGCCTTGCCGTTCAATGGGACTTATTACGACTTCAAAAGGGTTATTCGCCACGAAATGGTCCATGTCTTCGAGCTAAGCATACTTGCCCGCTCGCAACACATGAACAGGAGGTTCCAAAGCGTGCACCCTCCGCTATGGATGACTGAGGGACTTGCCGAGTACCTTTCAAATCAATGGAGCGCCCTGGGTGATCAAATCATAAGGGACCTTGTTCTGCACAACAGGATGGTAGAGATAAAGGATATGTGGAGATTCAATGGGACCTTCGCGCTCTATAAGATGGGACAATCGATCTTTCAGTTCCTCGGGGAGAGATACGGCGACGAACGGATCGTACGTCTTTATGACGAAATGGGACTTGGAAGGACATTCACGGAGGCCTTCGAACGGGCTTATGAAGTCTCGCTCGATGAGGTCAGCAGGGAATGGAACTGGGCGATGAAGAGGCGTTATTACCCGGAGGTAGACCGGTTGACTGACCTCGATGTCCTGACAAAACAGATGACGACTAAGGGAGCCAGCTTTCACCCGGTAGTCCACAGGGGAAGGGATGGTATCGATCGATGCATCTATATTTCCACGAAGACCGGGTATGTGGATATTTACACGAGACCCCTTGAGGACGGGAAAGGAGTAGAGAGAGTCTTGTTGAGGGGAGGAAGGGAAGCCCTGTTAGAGTCTCTACATCCTTTCGTGAGTGAGATCGATGTGAGCAATACAGGCATAGTTGCGTTCTCTTCGAAGTACCATGGCAGGGATGCCCTCATCCTGTTGGATTCGGAAGAAGGAGAGATCCTCAACCGGTTTCAGTTCCCGGGTATAGTTGGAATTACGTCCCCTGCCTGGTCACCTGATGGTGAGCGCGTAATCTTCTCCGGTCTGACACCTTCTGGATATCTCGACCTCTTTCTCCTCCATCTTAAGGACGGTGAAATCGAACGGTTGACAAATGATCGATTCGCAGACCTTAATCCGGATTTTTCCCCTGAGGGCGACCGGATCGTATTCAGCTCTGACCGTACGCCATACGGTGAAGACGGATTCGTTAACCTCTTCATCCTGGACCTGAATTCCCGTGAGATCAGTATCCTGACTCTCGGTCCCTGGCGGGATGAGTCTCCATCATGGCGTAGAAGCGATAACGATGAAGTACTCTTTGTGTCGGACCGGGAAGGTGTTCGAAATGTCTATACACTTCGGGAAGGTGAGAAAGGAGAAAGGCTCACGGCGTTCTCCAGCGCGATCTATTCTCCCTGTTGGCTGCTGGATGGAAAGGGCATTGTATTCACCGCGATGAAAGATCAGAAATTTTCGATATATAATTTTCAGCCTGTAGTGGGTCAGGATTCGGTCTCTTTTGTTTCTGTCGATGGTGTCGATAGACCATCCTGGGAATGGAAACTACCCGGTAGCGGTTCGAGTGAGACAGAAGAGGTCGAGAAGTACAAGAGAAAGTTCTCCTTCGACATCGCCCAGGGAGGTGTAGGATTCAGCAGTTCCTTCGGGAACTCTCAGGGAGCGCGAATGGTGATGTCTGATGTGCTGGGTGACAAGATCATAGCGTTTCAGGTATACAATACAGCATCATCCACGTCGGATTTTCTGAGCTCGTTCAGTGGATCTGTGGCCTATATCAATAGAAAGGAACGGCTTAATTACGGTTGGGGTGCCTTTCACTTCAAGGGAGATTTTTTCGACCGTCGATTCAGCGATACCCCCTTTTCAGAGAGACAATTCGGGGGGTTTTTCCTCCTGGGATATCCATTCTCGAAGTTTCAACGGATAGAGACATCTCTACTGATTTCCCGCTCGAGAAGGAAAGACTTCATCTCGGATTTCAGCAGAGATTCTTATCTCGTAACAAATGTATTTTCCCTGGTTCATGATAACTCCCTGTGGCTACCGACCGGTCCAATCGACGGGGAAAGAGTAAACCTCACGGTCGGCATTACCAACGATTTGACGCGGGCGCAATCGGACAACACCACCTTTCAGGTCGATCTGCGAAAATATTTCAGGACATCGTTGCTGTCGGCCTACGCGGTCCGTTTTTTCGGGAGGATCAGTGAAGGCACGCTACCGGAGAAATCATTCATTGGAGGAAGCTGGACGCTGCGCGGTTACCCGAGATTCTCGATCCTGGGGACCCGTGTGATTCTGTTGAATCAGGAATGGAGGTTTCCTCTCCTGAACCGATTGATTTTCCGTTTTCCATTTGGTGACTTTGCTTTCCCGCCCTTTCAGGGAGCGCTCTTTTTCGATGTTGGGAATGCCTGGGATAAGGAGGTTGGCTACCCGGGTATGTTGGGAAGCTTTGGACTCGGTATTCGGTTCAGTCTTGGAGGGCCCCTTGTCCTCAGACTGGACTTCGCGAGGATAACTGACTTCGAATCCGTGTCCAATGACACGAGGTTTGATTTTTTCTTCGGTTACAACTACTGATTAGTGCTTCTTCATGGCAGGATACTGATGGCAGCAGGGTATGACAGCCGTCCCACTCTTCCAAGGATTTCACCGCCTTTTGATAGTTTGATGACCTCCCCATCGGTCGCTGTCACGCTGGTCAGCCAGCAGGTACCGTCAAGGAAATTGACCTTCATGTCGCTGATAGAATCAAAATTACCTGCGGTTAATTCGACATCACCAGAGGCGTTCACCCGACTCACAGACCAGCTTCCCGTGTAATCAGCCACCCAGCATGCACCGTCGCCGGCGTCCACTGCAACGACTTGTGGATAACTGAAATTCTCGAGAGAGAAAACGATGTCTCCCCGCTTATTGAGCACTGTGACGCCCGTCGAGTCAGCGATCCAGCATCTGCCGGATCCAGGGTCGACTGACAAAGAGATTGGGCGGTTAAACCCCGTGAATGTCGTGAAACCTGGTTCGTCAACACGGTGCATGCAGACTGCGTTATCATCTCGTGATGCCACCCATACCGTTCCATCCGTCTGACTGATATCGATGTCGATCGGATAAGAAATAGTCGGGTAATGACCGATTTCTGCACCATAAGAGGTAATCTGGGTCACACCGTCCGGGGAACTCCCGCCAATCCAGAGCGTGTTGTCCAGGGAGTTGAAGTCGAGGCTGATCGGTAGACCCCATCCTGCCGAGGAATGATCAAAGGCGAGTACAAATTCACCCTCGATGTCGTATTTGTTGACCTCCCCTCCGTAATAATCTGCTACCCATATCGCATCCCCTGCAGTCGTTATGTCCAGATCTAAGGGGCTGGATAGTCCCGTTGTCCTCTTTATGATATCACGTCCATCGGGGGAGATCTTCCTGAGCGAAGGAGAACTGAAATCTACGATCCATACGGTTGTCAGGCCGGGTGTAGCGATATCCGGTAATGACATGGGGAATTCGCCGTCTGGTGTCAGGAGGCGCAGCAGGTATGTGTATTCGTAATCGTTGATAACATCTGAGTCCAGCCACTGTGTCTCCGTTCTAGGAATCGGAAAGTCATTGAGGAGAGTACTCTCCGGTGCATTTTCCTCTACTCTCAGGATGTCGTAGCCATCCAGATCGCTGAAACCAAGGTCATCCCACTCCAGGGTTACTTCGCCGTTCCCTGCTATAGCATTGAGTATATCGAGAGTGCCGCCTGTATCGGGGTTCAGCGGATCGAGTGGATTATTATGGTCTCTTCCCTGGCAGCCGGCCAGAATCAAGAAGAGAGCGACACTGGAAAATATGGGCAGGAGTGCGTACATTAATCTCATATTACCGTCCGGGATCTCCAAATGACAGGGTTAAATAGACACTTCCCCTGTTTTCCTCGGATAATCCGAAGTTCAGAGCGGGTAATGGTCTTTCCATGAGACGACTCCGGTAGTTCCTGACCAGGAGATAGATTGCTGCTCCGAGAGCAACCTGTCCGGTGATCCAGAATACGCGAGCCCTGTTGTCTAACACTTTTGACCTGTCGAACAGGTGGTTCATCCTCTCGAGCGATGAGGTCCTGAGGTATTCTGCATAAAAGTCATCCGCACGCCCCTTGTAGTAAAATCCCAGCGATGTGGAAGTTACGAAGTACGAGAGAGTCATAAACGGTAACCATCCCGACACGTAGCCGTCAACTTCTTCGATCGAAACGGGAAGAGAAGGGCTCATTTCCCGAGTTTGAGAAGGTTCTAGAGACAAGCTCAATCGATTGCTGTGGCCTGTCAACTCCTTCAGGTTGATTTCCACAGTTCGATATCCATCCTTGTCCAGCCTCATGGTCGTGTCCTGGAGCCGCAGGATGCTCAGGGCAACAGGGGTCTTACCAGCTGGATAGCCTCTGAGAACAGCTGTGGCTCCTTCAGGTGACGTTGCAACGTACAGGTAGAAAACGCTCTCAGGATTTATAATCAAAGTGTCGTTTCCCGCCAGTTGAAACGGCCTTTTCACGATTGGAGGGAGCCACTGGTTTTCCCTTGGAGGCAGATAGAGCGAAATGATGTGTTTCCCGGGCGCTGTGGATATAGAGGCGTGTTCGCTGTATTCAAATTCCTGGTTATCGATGGTAAGCACCGCATCTGGATAATTGAAAAGGATAGTCGCGTTACTTTCAGCGCTTAAGCAGGTGAACGAACTCATCGCACAGAAAACAGCAGTCAGGATCGAAATAGCGTCTCTTTTCATTCTACTATGCTCATTCTGGATCCGTATCATCACTTTTTGTTGAGTACGCTATCAACTCGCCCTTCTCCGTTGCGATGATGAGGATATCACCTGAGGCGGTTGGAGCCGATGAAACGGGGGTATCGAGATTCATCTCCCAGATTATTTTTCCGCTTGCTATATCGAAAAGCCAGACCTCCCCCGCAATCGTGACAATGAGGCTCATTGTGTCGATAATAACAGGAGCCGCCTCGAGCAATCCGGATGTCGAATGGGACCAACGGATTATTCCCGAGCGTGTGTCGAGTGCGAATAGTCTCCTGACCCCATCAATACCGATGACAATATCACCTGATACGGCTAGTCGGTATGTCTCTGGCGCGCTCAAAAGCTTCATTTCATCCGTGAGAGAGGCTGAGATTAGACCGACTCCAGCCCTGGAACCATAAATTATACGATGGTCTTCCATGGCCACGGTAGGATAGGTATGGCGGGGGAGAGCAACGTTTGCCAGGACATCTCCATCAAAGGTCGAAAGGACCTTCAGTGTGTCTCCCCCGCTCAATACATAGAGTGAATCCCCGGAAGCGACGGGGGATTGTGGGATAAGAGGTCCGATATCTTTTTTCCAGATGAGATTCCCACCGATAGTGTTATGCGCATAGACCTCACCACTATTCGTCAAGGTGTAAATAACTCCGCCATCAATTGTCGATGTTGAACGGCTGGGCCCTATCGTCTTTCTCCAGATGATGTCTCCGTCGCGGATATCCAGGCAGTAGAGAGTTCCATCGGGATATTCCGAGGAGATGAAAATCCGTTTGTTTGACACCACCGGAGCTGCAAAAAAACCGCCTTTTATTTTTGTTTCCCATAATTTATCCCCGTCCTCGATGAGAAAAGCCTTTACTTTCCCGTCGGTTGTCGGGACGACAAGGAGCGGACCGGCGGGTACCGGCGAACCTGTGATGCCTTTCCCCGCTCTGACTCGCCAGACCTCTTGCAGGGGAGGAAAGAGTCTGGCGTTGATTGCTCCTGTCCTCTGGAAGTTGCCACCACCCGTCCTCCATTCTCCGAGGTAGCTCGAGGAGGGCAAGTTGTGTGAGCTGCAACCCTGAAGAAAGATTGAAATTGGGACAAAGGCAAAGATTACACAACAGATAATTATTAATTCTTTCCAGTTCTTCATGCCATTTACTACCCCTCTCTGTCCTCAGGTTCCGGTATGATTTAAGGCTTGACAAGTTATCGATATGACGATAGCGTTTCAGCATCTGCATGTTATCACTCGGAATGACGGGTAACAACAGTTATTCGGTTTGTGTTTCGTCTGACCTAATTTGAGTGATTATGTCGGGAAGATATGTGCGGAT